>JAZRNJ010000128.1:0-6621 GCA_045648125.1 Acutalibacteraceae bacterium | reverse complement strand
TTTGAAAGGGGGAAGAGTGCGGGAACATAGCCCTGAAGTGAGCAGTTGGGTTTAACTGAAATGAAACCACGTTTTGTGCCGAGACGTTTTCTCTGTGATTCAATAACTTTTGCATGGTCTGCATTGAGTTCGGGAAGAAGCATGGGAACGTCAGGAGTGCCTCTGTGAGCACTGTTGTTTGAAACAACAGGACATTCTGCCTTAGCATATTTTTCTTCAAGAGCCTTGATTTCGTCTTTATTCATATCAACTGCACAGAAAACAAAATCTACCATTGAAGCGATTTTTTCAACATCTTCTGTAGCGTTCATAATAACAAGGTCAGCCATTTTTTCAGGAATGGGTGTGCTCATAGCCCAACGTTTTTCTACAGCTTCTTTGTAAGTTTTACCTGCAGTTCTGGGACTTGCAGCAAGAACTTTTACATCAAACCAGGGGTGGTTTTCAAGGAGAGTTGCAAATCTTTGACCTACCATACCTGTAGCACCGATGATGCCAACATTAAATTTTTTCATAACTTTACCTCCGATTTTGCAATTTGGCATTGAAAAATCACACAACAAGTGTTAATATATTAAATACCAATACTTTGCGAGTAATTATACTCTAATATAATACCATTATATGATATCGTTGTCAAATATTTTTATGTACAAATATCTTGAATTTATTGAGGATTTATTATGAAAAAAAGCGACTTTTTTTACAATTTACCACCTGAACTCATTGCTCAGACACCAATTGAACACAGAGAACAGTCAAGACTTATGAAACTTGACAAAAAATCAGATGAAATAAGACACTGTCATTTCTACGATATTGTGGATTATTTCGAAGAGGGTGACTGCCTTGTTCTGAATAATACAAAGGTTCTTCCGGCACGTCTTTACGGTGTTAAAGAGGAAACAGGTGCAGTGGTGGAATTTCTTCTTCTCAGTCAGCGTGAACTTGATGTGTGGGAAGTGATTGCAGGTCCCGGTAAAAGGGCGAAACCCGGCACAAAATTCACTTTCGGCGAAGGTCTTCTCAGGTGTGAAGTTCTTGAAATTCTTGAGGGTGGTAACAGAGTTGTAAAATTCTTCTATGAAGGTAATTTCTACAACATTCTTGACGAAGTCGGAGAAATGCCTCTGCCTCATTATATAACTGAAAAACTTGAAGATAAGGACAGATATCAGACTGTTTATGCCGAAAATTTAGGCTCAGCTGCAGCACCTACTGCAGGACTTCATTTTACTCCCGAAATACTTGATAAAATCAGAGAAAAAGGCGTGAAAGTCTGCTTTGTTACACTTCATGTAGGTCTCGGTACATTCAGACCTGTTAAGGCTGATAATATACTTGAACACAGAATGCACAGCGAACATTATTGGCTTCCTAAGGAAACTGCAGACGCCATAAACGAAACTCACAGAAACGGTAAAAGAGTAATTGCAGTAGGTACTACCTGTTGCAGAACGCTTGAGTCTGTTGCCACATTCCGTGGCGAAATAAAAGAAGATGAAGGCTGGACCGATATTTTCATTTATCCCGGTTATGAGTTTAAATGTATTGACGGACTCATTACAAATTTCCACCTTCCCGAAAGCACTCTTATCATGTTAGTCAGTGCTTTTTACGGCTACGAAAAAACAATGAAAGCCTACGAAGAAGCAGTTCGTGAGAAGTACAAATTCTTTTCACTCGGAGATGCCATGGCGATTTTATAATCAAAAAGATATTGACTGTATCACGATATCGTGATATAATAAACTTGGATAAAGGAGAGGTTATTATGCCTGTTTTGTCTCGTTTTTACGGAATTATTATCAGAATGTACTTTTTGCAAAGCGAACATAATCCACCTCATATTCATGCTATATACAACGATGATGTTGCAGCCATTGATTTTATGACAGGAGATGTTCTTGAAGGATATTTACCTCAAAAGGCTATGACCATGGTACAGGAGTGGATTTCAATTCACAGAGAAGATCTTAAAACAATCTGGGAGACACAGGAATTCAGAAATTTACCACCATTGGAATAAGGGGGAGTTGTATGTTTCATAAAATAAAGAATGTATCTCCGTTGCCTGAATATAAATTGAGCGTTCAGTTTTCTGAAGGTGTGACTAAAATTTATGATGTAAAACCATTGTTTCAAAAAATACCTGCTTTTAAGTCTATAGAAATCAATAACGATTTCGGTGGTGTATATGTAGATGTTGGTGGTTATGGTATTGTTTGGAATGATGAACTTGATTTGTCTTGTGATGAATTATGGGATAATGGTGTAGAAGTAGAAACACCATTTGACGGACTTATGTCATTCAGTGATGCAACTGAACTTTGGGGATTGAATGAAAGCACACTCCGTAAGGCGATTGCTTATGGTAAGCTGATAAATGGTGTTGATGCTTGTAAATTTGGTAAACAGTGGGTTGTATCGATAGAAGCAATGAAACGGGAATATGGTAACATTACAAATCGGTAATGTGATTATATAAAGGAGCAAACAAATGTATAAACTTATAAAAAAATGCGGTAATGCAAGACGAGGAGAATTTACCACCGTTCACGGTACGGTACAGACACCCGCTTTTATGAACGTAGGCACTTGCGCTGCGATAAAAGGCGGTCTTTCTTCCTATGACCTTGATGAAATCAGATGTCAGGTTGAACTCTGCAACACATACCATTTGCATGTAAGACCGGGTGATGAACTCATACGTGAACTTGGTGGTCTTCATAAATTCATGGGTTGGGAAAAACCTATTCTCACAGATAGTGGCGGTTTTCAGGTTTTCTCACTTGCAAAACTCCGTAACATCAAGGAAGAGGGCGTAACTTTTGCTTCTCACATTGACGGAAAACGTATTTTTATGGGTCCTGAAGAGAGCATGAGAATTCAGTCAAACCTTGCTTCTACAATTGCAATGGCTTTTGACGAATGTGTTGAAAATCCTTCACCTTATAAATATTCAAAAGAGAGTTGTGAGCGTACAACAAGATGGCTTTACAGATGCAAAGAAGAAATGGAAAGGCTTAATTCTTTACACGATACTCTCAATAAAAAACAGATGCTTTTCGGTATAAATCAGGGTTGCACCTTTGACGATTTACGTGTGGAACACATGCAAAAAATTGCTGAACTTGACCTTGATGGTTATGCTATCGGGGGACTTGCAGTTGGTGAACCGAAAGAAGATATGTACCGTATAATTTCTGCAGTTGAACCTTATATGCCCAAAGAAAAACCAAGCTATCTTAAGGGTGTGGGTACTCCCGGAAATATTATTGTAGCAGTAAGCAGAGGTGTTGACCTTTTTGACTGTGTAATGCCGTCACGTAATGCACGTCACGGACATCTTTTCACTTGGGACGGAATTATAAACCTTAATAATGCTAAGTTTGAAAACGATTCAGAGCCTATTGAAGTGGGTTGTCAATGTCCGACCTGTCAGCGTCATTCAAAAGCATATATCCGACATCTTTTCAAGAGTAAAGAAGTTCTTGGACTTCGTCTTGCAGTTGCTCATAACCTTTATTTCTATAATACGCTGATGGAAAAAATCCGTGAAGCACTTGATAACGGCACATTCGATGAGTTCAAAGAAAAATACGTTGATTTACTTGATACAAGAAAGAAATAAGAGGTGTTTTTTATGAAGAAAATAATTGCATTATTTCTGGCTGTAATCTGCCTTGCCTCAGTTTTTTCAGGTTGTGAAAAAGTTGACAGAAACGAACAGTCAACCGAAACTACGACACTCAAAGCAGAACTTCCTGAAATTGAGTCTTCCTACAATAAAGAAAGCAGAACTATGAAAACCGTCTACCGTAATCCTGACGGTGAAATAGCAAGTATTGTTGTAACAACTTACAACGAAAACAAACAGATTGAAAAAGAAAGCACCTACGATAAGGACGATAGTCTTGTAAATATGATTACTTACAAGTATGATGAAAATTCAAACATTATTGAACAGGCTGTTTTCAATTCAGAAACAAAAATGCAATACATGTATAAGGATTACGAGTACAAGAAAGTAAAAAAAGACAGTGGAGAGGTTTTCATCAAACTCAAGCATAACCGTTATGATTCTGAGGGTAATGTTGATGCGATATTCAAATGGGAATATGATGAAGATTATAACTGTACGTCAATGTCAACATATTCTCCTTCAGGTGAATTGCTTACTAAAAATGAAATTTAAATGAGTTCAGCCGATTATTGCCATCAGGTGATAATCGGTTATTTTATTGACATATTCAATTTAAGAATATATAATTGAATTATAAAATTCAGGGAGATGCAAATTATGAAAAAATTATTCTCATTGTTCTTATCAGCAATAATGCTTACATTATTTTTCACATCATGTGACAAAAATGAAATTGAAATTGAGCCTGAAACAACAGGCAGTGAAGTGTCAACTGCAGACGGAATATTATCTGATTTTGAATCAACAGATATAAACGGAAACGTTGTTGATGAATCAATTTTTAAAGGCAAAAAAATCACAATGATAAACATCTGGGCAACATTCTGCGGACCTTGTATCAATGAAATGCCCGACCTTGGTGAAATAAACCGTGAATATGCTGACAAAGGTTTTCAGATTATCGGCATTCCCGTTGATGTTACCGATTATCACGGAAATATTGATGAAAATCAGGTAAGTCTCGCAAAGGAAATTATCAATGAAACAGGTGCAGATTATCTCCATATTATGCCATCAGCATCACTTAATTCTGCTAAACTCAGTCAGGTAACATCTGTTCCAGAAACAATTTTCGTTGATGAAAACGGTTGTCAGATAGGCGGAAGTTTTATAGGCTCACGTTCAGAAGAACAGTGGCTCACTATCATTGACGGACTTATGGAGAACATGTAATGAGTGAAAAAAAGAAGAATATAATTGCTTTTTCAATTATTGCAATCGGCATAGCGTTTCTGTGTTTCGGAATACATCGTGGTGAAGCAATGGTTGTGTTGAGAAAAGCAGTAAATATTTGTCTGGAGTGTATCGGAATTGGCTGAGTTTTTCAAGAAAATCAAAACTAAATCGAGGCTTATTGTTCAGCTTGTTTTTACAGCACTTTCAAACGGATACGTGCAAGGTTTTGTTGACGGTAAAATTTTCACAGGCAAATCAAAGGCTGTGTGTGTACCGGGACTTAATTGCTATTCATGTCCCGGGGCATTAGGTTCATGTCCTATCGGTTCACTTCAGGCAACTCTCGGCAACAGAAACTATAAATTTGCGTTTTATATCCTTGGTTTTCTGATGATAGTAGGAGCATTTTTCGGAAGACTTGTGTGCGGATGGCTTTGTCCTTTCGGACTTGTTCAGGATTTGCTTTATAAAATCCCGTTTTTCAAAAAACTGAAAAAACTTCCCGGTGATAAAATACTTAAATGGCTTAAATTTGTAATACTCGCTTTATTTGTGATAATTCTACCTCTTTTTGCAGTTGATGCATTCGGGCAGGGGAGTCCGTGGTTCTGCGAATATATCTGCCCTTCGGGAACACTTGGTGCAGGAATACCGCTTACTATTCTTAATGAAGGCCTGAGAAGTGTTGTCGGATGGCTCTATGCATGGAAAGTAGCAATTCTTGTTGTGATTGTTTTTCTGTCAATACTCGTTTACAGACCATTCTGCCGTTATCTTTGTCCCTTAGGTGCAATTTACGGACTTTTCAATCCCATTTCAATTTACAGATACAGAATTGATGAAAGCAAATGTACATCTTGTGGTGCGTGCAGTAAAGCGTGTAAAATGGATATAAAAACGTTCAAAACTCCCAATAGTATAGAATGCATCCGTTGTGGTGACTGTATAAAATCCTGCCCACACAACGCAATTAAAAAGAGTATAGGCAAAAATTCCAACAAAAAATAACATCAGTCAAGTTATACATTGTTTTAGAGGAGGGTCTCTGTGCCCTCCCGTTTTTTAGGTAAGAAGTAATAGTGAAAACTCGTAGGGGTCATTCACGAATGACCCGTAATGAATTTTCATGAAACCTGACGGGCAATTCATGAATTGCCCCTACGAAGATACATACAAATTATAATTTGTCGCTATGTTTATTTTTGCATCGTAGGGCAGGAGCCTGGTGTTGCCGTCAGGCTTAATTATATAATTGCGTCGCAGACCCGAAACGTTGTCGTAAGACAACATATCACATTTGCGAAGCCAAATATCACTGTTATAATTTGCTCGTCAAATTATAAATTATCGCTGAGTTTCGGCTTCGGTCTCCCCTTGAAAATGCAAGGGGAGATGTCACAAAGTGACAGAGGGGATTTTTCGTTGAAATTTATAATTTTTTCAGTCTTCCTTTGAGTATTCAGAGGAAGGCTGAATTTGTTTTTAAATTGTGAAAAAAATATCATAAACAATTATACCTTTTTTGTTGAATTTTTTATTAATAATGTATTGATTTTTATTTTCATAGTGGTATAATTTACTATGTATAATAGCAATATTAGGAGGTTTTTCTGATGAAAGCATCTAAAAGAATTTTGAGCATGGTTCTTGCAATTCTCATGGTTGTATCTGTTTGTAGCGTCGGATTCACAGCAAACGCTGTGGACGTACCTTCAGGCGCAACTCTTGAAGAAATTGTT
>JAZRNJ010000127.1:0-7311 GCA_045648125.1 Acutalibacteraceae bacterium | reverse complement strand
CATCCATCTCATTTCTTTTATGAGTCTGTCAAGTGGTGCAAATCTCGTTTTCGATTTTGAATCTGCCCAATCGCAGTATGCACAACGGTGACTGCATCCACGGCTTGTTTCCATGGTAGCGTTGAAAGTAGTGTCAGGATGATTTTTGATTATATCATCAAACCAACCCTCAAGATAAGGAGAGGGATAATCAAGAGTCAACTGTGGAGCAGAGGCAGTTCTTGAATACTGACCTTCGGTTATTCTGTAAGAAATATTTGCTACATCTTCAAAGGACTTACCCAAAGCATAGGCTTCAAGTAAATTTCTGATTGTTTCTTCACCTTCTCCATGGCACAAAACATCTATAAAATCATTCTCTTTAAGAAGATTAAAGTCATCGGGAACATCGTGACCACCAAAAACAATAAGACAATCGGGGAAATTTTTCTTTACTTCTTTTGCCAGTTTTTTGTTATACTCTGAGTTCCAACTATAGCAGGAAAATCCCATAAAAGCAGGTTCGGTAAGACGTGAAACAACCTTTTCTATATTCTCACGATAGAATATAAATTCTTTGAAACAACATTTTTCTTTCACCGTTTCACTCTGAAAAGCTGAGGCAACAAGAACACCTGCAGTATAAGGCAGATATGCACTTTTTCCTTTAACATCAACAGTAATATCAGCCTGAACAAAATAAACATTTTTCTTCATTCCTGTCAGCCTCCGTTATCATACAATATCGTTACAATAATAACATTTAATTAATATGTTGTCAACTTATCACAACTGACGCAGACAGTGTTTTTTTCTTGACTTAAAGTGCGTACAATGATATAATTTCTTGAAATCTTTTACGGGAGGTAAGCAGAGATGTTTGAGTCTCTTACCGTTATCATTCCTGCAGCAAATGAGACTGACACTTTAACAGAAACTGTTGAAGGCGTTTTAAAGTCCGGTGCTTACGATGATATCTCAAAAATTATTTTATTTTTAAAATCAGAAAATTGTCCCAGTGCTGAAGTTGCGAAGCATCTTATAGAAACAAGCCACTGTGACAAAATGGAAATACAGATACAAAAAACGGCTACTTACGCTACGGCATTTACAGAAATACCTTTCTTAGCAAAAAGTTCTCATTTTTTAGTTTTGGTTTCTGACGGTGAAATGGACCCTCGCACAATAGAAGACCTTGTACGTATTGCCAAAGAAAAACCTGACAGTGTTGTATGCGGCTCAAAATGGCACAAGGACTCAGTTGTGGAAAATGCGTCTTTCATCCGTTCTCTCGGAAGCAAGGCTTTGAATAAATTTGCCGCACTTGTTTTCGGTGTGAAAGCAAGTGATATATTTTCTATTTTTCAGGTGTACCCACTTGAATTATACAAAAGGCTTAAAACTGATATATCGGATTTTACATTAAAACCACTGAGAATAGGCGTGGAATATATAGAAATCCCCACTTTCTACAAAAGAGAAGAAGGAAGAAAAAGCAACTTCAATTTACGTGGAGTTCTGGGACTTGCTTTCAAACACATACACAGCATCTTCAAAGTAAGATTCACACCGAAAGACAGACTTTAAAATTTAACAACATAAAAAATCCCCTTGGTTTTCCAAGGGGATTCTGATTTTATAATTCAGTTTGTTTGTGTAAGAAAATCATTGAGTAAAATATTCTGAAGTTTTTCAACCAATTGGGGTGCTTTGCCTCCCACAGGTTTTCCGTCTGTTTTGTCTGCAACAAGGCAAAGTGCTCCTGCAGAGGAAACAAGAACTTCATCTGCATCAAACAAATCTTCCAGATAATAAGGCTCTTCAATAACAGTTACATTCATCTTTTTACACGCTTCTATAATGTGCTTTCTTGCAATTCCGGGTAAAATAAGATTATCTGCAGGTGCAGTTATAAGTTTTCCGTCTTTTATAATATGAACATTACTGTGTGCACACTCGGTAACTCTTCCGTTTCTGTGAAAAACTGTTTCAAAGCAACCCGCTTCTTTTGCACGTTGTGATGCCATAACTGAAGGAATAAGGTTGAGAGTTTTTATGTTACAATGGAGAAAACGTGTATCTTCCATTGTAATGAGCTGAACACGTTTTGTTAAGTCAAGAATTTCCTTATGGTAAATATTTATCCAGATATTTGCTTTGGTTTCTGCAGAAAAAACGTGACTTCTGACAGGGTCGCTTCCTCTTGTGGCCTGAAAATAAACAAAGTTTTCACCTGTGTCCATTCTGCCGACTAAATCGTTTAAAATTTCTTTCATTTCCTCTTTTGAGAAAGGCAATTTTATTTCGAGAAATTCTGCACTGTTGTAAAATCTGTCTATATGCTCATCCAAGGAAAAAATCTTATAATTACGGCTGTAGGTTGCATCATAAACACCATCACCGAAAAAACAAACTCTGTCAGTCATTGGAATTGACATATTTTCAATTTCATCACATTTACCGTTATAATAACCGAGATTTTTCATCTTACATCTCCTGATTTTCATTCTGCTTTTTAAAACAATATATTATCTTTCACATTATATCATACTGCTTTTTAAAAGAAAAGTATTTCATATAAAATCAAGTGTTGCAAAACTGAATTTTTAATGATAGAATAGAAATATAATTAATCTTTAACCTATTAAGAGGAGATGAAAAAATGTTTTCACAGATAGTTGCAGTAATAATGTGCATTGTTTCTTTTTTCACTACCCCGTTTTCGCTGATTGCTGATAAAACGGATTTAAAAAGAGAACTTGCAAAAGGCAGTATGGAAAGCCCCTATATCGTAAGACCTCTTGAAGACATAACTGTAAACGGTGTTTCCGTTGACGAATACTCAGTTATGGCTCCCAACAATTCACTTTTATACTCCGATGCTCTGCAGACTCTTAATGATGAAATTTATAAGGCTTGTGGTAAAAAACTCAGCACAACAGAAGTTTCTTCACAAAAATCTTTTATAATCAATGACACTCTTAACGAAGAAGACACCTTCAGTCTTAAAGTTGAAAACGGCAATGTTTATATCACAGGCAGTAAAAATGTAGGTATTTCACGAGGAATTACAGCTTTTGCAGATGAAGTTCTCCTCACTTCTGATAAAATTTTTGATTTCAAAGACGGTTATGAGTTTAACAAAACTTTCTCTGATTATGTGACTTATGAAGATTTTGGTGCTGTGGGTGACGGTAAAAAAGACGACTTTGACGCCATCGTAAAAACTCATGAATATGCAAACACAAACAATTTAAAGGTTTTTGCAAAGGAAACTGCAACATATTATATAGGTGGTGCAAACAAAACTGCACGTATTATGACAGACACTGACTGGTCAACCGCACGTTTTATAATTGACGATACGAATGTAGAAAGCATTGGTTCATGGGTGTTTAATGTTGCTCCGTCACAGGGCAGTATAAAAATAACAGATAAAGTTACACCTCTCAAAATGGATGCAACAAATATCGGCACAACTCTTGAGCAAAAAAGTCTTGTTGTGCTTACAGATTCAAATGTAAAAAGATACATCCGTAAAGGTGCAAACCAGAATTCAGGAAGTAGCCAGACCGATGTTATTCTTGTTGATGAAAAGGGAAACATTTCACCTGATACTCCCCTTATATGGGATTTTGATGCAATTACCAACGCTGTTGCCTACCCCATTGACTCTGAAACACTGACAATAAAAGGTGGTCAGTTCACAACTCTTGCAAACAATGCTCCTTCTGAATATACATATTATGCAAGAGGTGTTCAGGTCAGACGCTCAAACACCGTTATTGACGGAATATATCATGACGTTAAAAATGAGGGTGAAACAGGTGCTCCTTATTCTGCATTTGTAAGTCTTTCATGCTGTGCTGATGTAACAGTGAAAAACAGCACATTTACAGGTCATAAAAAATATGTGACAATAGGCTCTGCAGGAAGTGAAGTATCAATGGGTACTTACGATATAGGTGCTGCAACAGCTGTCAATGCAAAATTCCTCAACTGCAACCAGACAAATGACATAACAGACGGAAACTATTGGGGAATTGCAGGTACAAACTATTGCAAAAATCTTGTATATGATGGTTGTGTATTTTCACGTTTTGACGCACATCAGGGCGTTCTCAATGCAACAGTCAGAAACTCTGTTCTCGGTCATCACGGAATAAAACTAATCGGTATGGGAACAGCACTTATTGAAAACACAACTGTTTTATCTGACAGTTTTATTCATCTTCGTGAAGACTACGGTTCAACATGGAACGGTGATGTTATTATCCGTAATTGTAAATTCTATCCTACAGGAGTATCAGGCAATATTATCAAGGCAGACAATACTGAAGACCATAATTTCGGTTACACCTGTTATCTGCCTCAAAAAATAGACATTGACGGACTCTATGTTCACTCTGTGGGAATCAACTATATTTTCAACATGGTAAATCCAAACCATATTATCACTTCATACAAAGCAGAATATCCTATGGTTACTCCTCAGGAAATAACAGTCGATAATTTCAGCAATCTTCTGGGCAACATACTTTATGTTTCATTGAACACCGGAATGTTTGATATTGAAAAATTATCATAATTAAATTCTGACACAGTAAAGGAGACACATCCCATGAAAGCCATAAAAGTAATAAGTTTTTTTCTTGCAATTGTAATGCTTTTTTCAATCACAGCATCTGCAAACGGTTCAGTTTATGTTGCCGATTATGATACAGAAACACCTGTAATTATCGTTCACGGCATGAGCCAGAATAACACATACGTCCTTGATGAAAAAGGAAACCGAATTCCTGACGAAACAGGCTACGTTACTGCATGGCCCTTTGAAATTGACGTTATGCCTCTTCTTAAAAGAGCATTACCAAATATGCTTGCATCCATTGCAACAAGACAGAACATCGGTCTTTATGACGCGATTTACGAGGGTACTTACAACGCCCTCGGCCTTGTGGAAAAAGATAACGACGGAAAATATATCAAAAATGTTGATGTTCCTTGTTACGAAGTGCCTATGAGTGAACTTCCCGAAGATGTAAAAGAAGAATATTACACTTTCCTTCCTATTCAGGAACTCAGTGAAATTATAGGTGAAGATGATGTTTATTACTTCGGCTACGACTCTTTGGGAGACGTTATGTACGAAACAGAAAAACTTCACCACTATATCCACGATGTTGTGCTTCCCAAATCACCCAACGGTCAGGTAAAAATCTGCCCCATAAGCCTTGGTGGTACAATTGCAGTCAATTACCTTGAAACCTATCCCGAAGATTATGAACTTATCAGAAAGATGGTTTTTGTAATCCCTGCAATCGGTGGTTCTGATATTATCGGCGACCTTCTCACAGGAAACCTCAGTGTTTTCTTTGATGACAACACTCTTTACGAAGAACTTTTTGTAACACTTATGGGTGAAACACCTCTTGCATATTTTCTCAATATGGTGCTTCGTATCCTGCCTGACGATGTGCTTAAATCGGCACTCAGCGGTCTTGCAAACGGTCTTGTGGATGTTGCAGCACTGCGTACAACTATGATATGGGCACTTTGTCCTGATTCATATTATGAGAAAGCAAAATCAATCTGGCTTGAAGACAGAGAAGAACTTGCAGGAATTCTTGAAGATGTTGAATACTTTATGAATGCAAGAAAAAACTTTGAAAAAAACCTTTTTGCATTACGTGAAACAGGCTGCGAAGTTTATAACCTTGCCTGTTATGACGTTAACCTCTTCCCCTTGTGCAAGGACTACAAGATAAAAAATGCTGACCGTGTTATCCATGCTGAATCACCCTCAATGGGTGCAACATTTGCAAATCTCGGTGAAACTCTCGGTGATAATTACAAGGCAAAAGGTACATACTGCAACAACCCTGACCACAACCATCTGTCCCCTGACGGTGTAGTGGATGCAACAACAGGCTTACTCCCCTGCACAACATGGTATTTCAAGGCACAGGCACACGAACAGCTCCCCGAAAATGACGTTGCTTTAAAACTTGCTATCAGAATTATGACAGATAACAACATGAAAGACGTTTATTCAAACCCTGCTTATCCTCAGTTCAACGAAGGCAGACTCACTTTCAATTCACGCAACAACATAAAAGCCTGGGAAGAAGCTGACAAAAACGGCATCAGTGCCGATAAAGTTGCAGCAATTGAAAAAGCAGTAGCAAAAACAGAAGCACTTCTTGATGAAACAATTATTGACCAATCTGCATGGCTTGCTGCTGATGCAGAACTTGAAAAGGCACTTGTAGATGCAAAAGTAATTGAAGATGAATCACCAAGTGCAATTGAAAAAGCACTCACATCTGTACTCCGAACACTCAACCGTACAGTAAACAAAATCTACGCAGCATTTTAAGTTATAGCAAAATAAACTACACCCCATTTATCAGAATTTTTGATAGATGGGGTGTTACTTTTGTTATGATATTAAGCATTATTATGTTCTGTCGTTGCTAAAACAAATATTAAATCACTGTAAAACTTATGTGTTTCTTCTTTGTCAGCAAAAAGTCCGATTGGTCTGCCATGGTCACCTTTTCTCACGGGCATTACATTCCAGATGCCTGATGTTAACGCTTCATCAGGTGTGTACATTTTATGAGGCTGATTTTGTGGATATTTTGCAGAATCCACACCAACCAGACCGTCATTACCGTTTGACGGTTTATTGGTCTTCTGAGCGTGTTTAAGCATAAGTTTTGAAGTAAATGATAATACGGGAACTTTCGTATTTTTTGCTACGAGCTTCCCTTTTTTATTCTTTTCCAACATATTATAAGAGAAAGAAAAATAGTAAACAGAAGGAACAATTTTCACAAGAGCGTTCATTTCCTCTGCACCTTTTTCTGACATATCATAGTCAATGCTTTCCTTACACGTATAAAGGTCCTTTATTACTTTGATAAAAGGCTTTCTGTCCTTAATCTCATCTGTTGTATTAACGCCCATTTGTTCAAGATGAAAATCCACAAGTGTACCCTGAAGTTTAGTCCGGCTTATACCTGCAGTATAAATCAGCGTTAAAATTCTTGTCGGACCCATCAGTTTGTACTGCTGTACGGCTTCGTAGGTATTTGTACCGTTTAAAGGTGAGCAGATAGTTGTAATACTGCAGACAAGGTCTTCCTGACCACCCGTAAACAACGGCGATGTATTTTCTCCTGTCACGGCAACCTCCCCCGGTGCTCCGTTTTTCAGCAGATGTGCAAGTAATCTGATTGTATTACCACCAAAACTGTGACCGATTAAATGAACCTTCTTTTCCTTACTCCAATTTTCAAACAAAGGTTTTTTATATGTTCTGCCATA
>JAZRNJ010000126.1:0-3838 GCA_045648125.1 Acutalibacteraceae bacterium | reverse complement strand
AACTTCATTGAAATTAACAATCATATCCTTATACTTATCAAGCATAGGATGCTCAGGTGCCATAACCATAAATGTTACACCGAAAAGTGTGTCGGGACGTGTTGTGTAAATTCTGAGAGTTTCGTCTGTACCCTTTACTTTGAAGTTTACAAAAGCACCTGTTGATTTACCGATCCAGTTTTCCTGCTGAAGTTTAACGTTGGGGAGATAATCAACTTCATCAAGACCTTCAAGAAGCTTATCTGCATATTCTGCAATACGAAGATACCAAACATCCTTGGATTTCTGAACAATGTCACTGTGACAGATGTCACATTTACCGCCCTGTGAATCTTCGTTTGAAAGAACAACCTTACATGTGGGACAATAGTTTACAAGAGTTTTGTCTCTGAAAGCAAGTCCGTTTTCAAACATTTTAAGGAAAATCCACTGTGTCCATTTGTAGTAGCCTTCTTCTGTTGTGTCGATAACTCTGTTCCAATCAAAAGAGAACCCTACACGTTTGAGCTGTGAAGTGAATTTTGCAATGTTATCATCAGTAACCTGTCTGGGATGAATACCTGTTTTGATAGCATAGTTTTCAGTGGGAAGACCATAAGCGTCAAATCCGATGGGGAAAAGAACATTGTAGCCTTCTTTTCTGCGTTTACGTGACACAACCTCAAGACCTGAATATGCTTTGATGTGTCCTACGTGCATACCTGCACCACTGGGATAAGGAAATTCTACAAGCGCATAGAACTTTTTCTTTTCTGAATTGTCTTCAGCGTTGAAAACACCTGTTTCTTCCCATTTGTCCTGCCACTTCTTTTCAGCGGCTTTAAAATCGTAGTTCATTTTATTTCAACTCCTAATTTAAATCTAAAATTAACCAAGAATTTCTTCTGCAGTTCTGATATTTGCATCCTGCCAGAGTCTTTCTATATTATAGTACTCACGGCTCTGTCTGTCAAAAATATGAACAACAACTGTTCCGTAATCCATGAGAATCCAACCTGTTGCTCTGCCCTCTATATGCTGAGGTTCTTCGCCCAACTTTGAAAGTGCATCTTCAACTTCACCTTCAAGTGCTCTTACGTGAGTGCTTGATGTACCACTTACAACTATAAAGCAATCTGCAACAATTGTAAGTTCTGCAGTTTCAATTACTTTAATATCCTCTGCTTTCTTTTCATCAAGTACTTTCACAATGTTTTTTATAAGTTCTTCATATTTCATATTTAAACCTCCTGAGGATAGTTTCCTTCGTTAAGAATTATTTCGTTATATGCGTCAACGCTGTCAGGATGAAGAATCTGTCTCCTTTTTGCAATTTCCTGAATACAGAATTCAAGTCCCAGCATCATTGCCTTTTCAAGAGACTGTTTTGAAGCTTCTCTCACTTCTTCTACTTCCGGATAATTCCTGTCAGCAGAAACAAAGTCTGCAACATAAATCACCTTTTCAAGAACTGACATCTTTCTTCTTGCGGTTGTGTGATATCTAACAGCCTCAATCAGGTCATTGTCTTCAATGCCGAGTTCTGTTTTCATAAAAGCCGCACCTGCAACTGCATGCCAGAGTTTCGGATTTGCTTTTTCACAATCTGTTAACTGCCAACCCGCTTTGTTTATAGCATTAAGCTGTTCTTTTTCACTTGCGTTTTTCATCACATCATGAAGAAGCCCTGCAGTATATGCTTTTTCTTCATCACATCCGTAAAGGAGTGCAAGTTCTTTTGCACTGTCAGCCACATTCAGAGAGTGAACAAAACGACTCTCTTTAAGTTTTCCCTTTATAAGGCTTTTAAATTCTTCGTTTCTTTCAGTCACACACATTGTATAAACCTTTTTCTCTGATATATTTTTCAACTTCTCGGGGAACAAATTCTTTTACACTTTGGCCTAAAAAAAGTTTTTCACGGACCATGCTTGAACTGACAACTGTTTTCGGAAAATCACAGAAAATAATTCTGTCAAAAAGTTCTTTGTCTGCATCAAGACATGTTTTTTCAGCATCTCTGTCAGTTGCACAAAGAGTACACAACGACAGAATATCTTCCCATCTGTACCAACGTCTGAAAGAGAGAAGCATATCTGAACCTACAAGAAAATAAAAATCATCGTCTTTATAATTTCTTCTCAATTCTTCAAGAGTTTCTACAGTATAACTTCTTCCTCCCCTTGCAATTTCAACATCACTTACCTCTGCAATATTTTTAAATGCAAGTCTGCACATTTCCAGTCTGTCTCCACTTGAAACGAGACTTTCTGCCTCTTTGTGAGGAGGTACTGCCGTGGGAATTACAAGAACTCTGTCAAGATTCAGTTCATCTTTGAAATTCTTTACAAGATTTACATGTCCCTTGTGAACAGGATTGAACGTTCCTCCGAAAAGACCTGTTTTCATCTTCTTTTACCTTTGATATCAGAAAGTCTTTTTGCTTTTGATACTGTTTTTTTCTTTTCGTCCTTGTGAAGTTCAGGATTGTATTTGTAGAAAACCATACATCCGCCGATAACCTGAACTACTTCGGATTCTGTTTTTTCTGCAATTTCATCTGCCGCTTCTCTGGGAGTTACGGGAGAAGATTCAAGGAGAACTTTGAGTTTGATAAGTTCTCTTTTTTTGAGTGCGGCTTTTGTCTGTTCAATGAATGCATCATTGATGCCGCCCTTACCTATCTGATACAAAACTTCAAGTGAGTTTGCCTGTGCTCTTAAATTTGCTCTTTCTTTACTTGTCATTATAAATTCTCCATCTGTAATTTTTCTTTGAATAATCTCAGAGCATTTCCTCTGTGGCTTATTTCATCTTTTTCTTCTGCACTGAGCATACCGAAACAGCCTTTTTCCGTAATAAACAATGGGTCATACCCGAAACCACCATTGCCCTGTTCTTCAAAACCGATAAAGCCTTCACATTTTTCCTCTGCCGAAATTTCTCTGCCGTCAGGGAAACAACAGGAAATACTGCAGGCAAAATATGCTGTTCTTTTTTCTTTTTCTACTCCCTCAAGTGCCGAGAGAAGTTTTATATTGTTCTGTTTATCGTCTCCACCTGAATATCTTGCAGAGTAAATACCCGGTGCTCCGTCAAGGTAATCAACGCAAAGTCCCGAATCATCTGCAATGCAGGGAAGTCCGCTTTCTTTGCATCCTGCAAGAGCTTTGATTCTTGCATTTTCAAGGAAAGTCGTTCCGTTTTCTTCAACCTCCGTGAGTGTAATGCCAAGGTCATCTGCAGTTTTTACGCTGATGCCCAAAGGTTCTAAAACTCTCTGCATTTCAGCCTGTTTTTTTCTGTTATGAGTAGCAATCAGGAAATCCATAAATTATTCCTCGTCATCTTCGTGTTTTACTTCTGCTTCAAAAAGTCCTTCTGCAAAAGCTGAGGGACTGAACGGCTGAAGGTCATCAATCTGTTCACCGACACCTACAAATTTAACGGGAACACGAAGGTCATTTTTAATTGCAAGAACAACACCACCACGTGCAGTACCATCAAGCTTTGTAAGTACAATACCTGTGATTTCAGCAACGTTTTTGAATTCTCTTGCCTGGTTAACTGCGTTCTGACCTGTTGTTGCATCAAGAACAAGAAGACTTTCACGGTCAGAATAAGGCAGTTCTTTGTCAATAACTCTGTAAATTTTTGCAAGTTCATCCATAAGGTTTTTCTTGTTATGAAGTCTGCCTGCAGTATCGCAGATAATAATATCTGCATTTCGTGCAATACCTGCCTGAATTGTGTCATAAACAACTGCTGCAGGGTCAGCACCTTCCTGATGGCTGATAACATCACAACCAACACGCTGGCCCCATACTTTCAGCTGTTCAGCCGCAGCGGCACGGAATGT
>JAZRNJ010000125.1:0-2995 GCA_045648125.1 Acutalibacteraceae bacterium | reverse complement strand
ACACGCAGAGCATACTGAAGATTACGCCTTTTGCAAGAACAAGGCCTAAGTCCATACCGATTGTGAAACTCATGAAAACAAGCATAAGCAAACCGATAACAGTGGTCATTCCGCTTGAAGCAACAGAAGAAAATGCATTTGCAAGAGCCTTTTTCATCGCCTCGTATTTGTCAGTTGATTTCATTTTCTCCTGACGGTAACGGTTCATGAGAATGATTGAGTAGTCCATCGAAAGAACAACCTGCAAAATTGATGCAATTGAGAAAGTCATCTGAGAAACATGAGGGAAAATTACGTTTGTGCCCATGTTAAAGCCAATTGCAACACCGATTGTTGCAAGGAAAAGTACAGGCTCAAACCAAGATGCACACATCGCAAAAAGCACAAGCATAAGAAGTGAAAAAGCAACAATTATAACCCACAACGGTAAATCAGCACCTGTTGCATTATCATCTTTGCAGACCATTTCATAATCAGAGAATGTACGGCTTATTGTGTCTTTCAGCGTCATCATCTCCTGCGTACCGTAATCGCAGGAAGTGTTTACCGTGTAGAGTGTGTATGTGTCTTTATTGTTTGTATCAGGGTTATATGTAACGCTGTCTACGTTTTCAATTTCTTCCAGGTCAATTTTAACGTTTGTCTTTTCAACATCATTTAAGTTATTGAACATGACACGCACGGTTTTGGGAGTTTCCATATTCGGAAATTCCTCTGCAAGAATACCGATACCCATGCTCATTGAAGAATCTTCGGGCAGATATTTTGTCATGTCCATATTGACATTGACTTTAGGAATAAGCAAAGCAGACACAAGACAAAGTGTCAGCATCACCCCTAAAACTATGTATCTTTTATTTACAATAAAATTCGCAATTTTCTTCATTTCAACATATTTCTCCCCAACAATATTTCAAACTAAAATTATATTCCTGATTTATGACTATTTACATGTGAAAATATGAACAAAGAATTAATAAATCCCATTTACATATACAGCAATGCAGATTAAGGGAAAGCTTTTTACATTTCATCAAAAAAATCCGTCTTTCGTATTGTTATTTTTATTGATATGTGCTAAAATGATTGTAATTAATTGAAAAAGGAGGTCGGTACATAAATGAGTGAAAAAATTGATAATCTCATAGGCAAAGCGAAAGACTTTGCTACCGAAATCAAAGACCATTGGAGTACCCCCGCAGAGGGCAAATACGTGCCTTACAAAGAGTATAAGGACGTTGTTCTCGGTGTTGGTGCTAACTACACAGGTGCAAAAACGTTGGAATACATCGGCTTCTGGTCAAGTTGTTTCCTTATTATGCACCATTATAAATTACCTTATCTTACATTCTCCGTTATCGGACTTCTGAACATGCCTCTGGGTTATATCACAGCCCTTATCTGGTGGTATGTCTGCGATAACTTAGGCTTTCTTCCCAAGAAAACAGAAAGAAAGCTTTACGGTGTTTACGTGGGAATGATGCTTTTCGGTATTTCAACAATCATTTTTGACTATTCGTTGCTCTTTAACCAATCAAGCGCTTTTATAACGGCACTTAACAGTTTTGAGGGAATGAACGCCACGGCATGTTTCAAAACTTTCGGCACTCATTTCCTATACTCCGGTTGGGTTGGTGCGAGAAACATTTTCTGGCGTAAGAAACTTCTTCCCAAATACGGCAGATACAAATATTCACTCTATTCAGATGTTATTCCCAAGTGTGTTATGGTTATCCTTATGGGCTGGCTTCCTGTTTACAGTATTGCCGATACTCCTACCCGTGTGTGGGTTGCAAACCTCCTTTTTGCAGTTTACGGTGTGTTCGGTTTTGCCAATAACCTTGAACAATGTACAAAAGTTATCAGCCCCAACCTTCAGGAAAGAATTCTCGTCAGAAGTTATCCTATCAAGATTTCTCACATTTTCAATTCAATCCTTGCAATTATCCTCCCTGCAATTGTCGGTTCACTCCGTCACGAATGGGCAGATATCAACTTCTACAGATGGGTAATCCCCATTACTTTCTGTATTTCTGCAGCATTTACAATGTACTTTGCAGGACGTATCAAAGAAAGAATGCCTCAGCCTCCTATTGAAAAGAAAGTTCAGATTAAATTCTGGGACGGAATGTTCGGTGTGCTGAGAAACAAATATCTCCTTATCAACACAATCAAAGACCTTATTGATGCTCTGGGTAACGGTATGCTCCCCTTTGCGACAATTCTTTATTTCTATACATTCCGTTTAAGCGGTCTTCCCTACAGCTTACTTGTAGCACTTATTTCCTTTGCAGGTACTCCCCCTGATTTGCTTTCACCCTATTTCCTCAAGAGATTTTCTTACAAGCAGATTATGATTTTCTATCAGTTAAGCCGTGCAATCGGTAATGCAATTATTGCGGTTGCAATGTGGACTCTCGGTGATAACCTTGCACTGTGCGGTACAATCTGCGTTGTTGTTCTTTTCTTCCTTGAAATGACAAAGACAGTTCCCACAACTGCCGGCCACGATATGAACGTTCGTATAGGTGACTATCAGATGTATCTTTCAGGTGAAAGACTTGAAAGCTTTGCAGGTATCTTCGGCTGGTTCACAGGCCCCATTACCTCATTCGTAGGTCTTATCATTCCCTTATTCCTTCTTAAGTTCGGCTTCAACAGTAACTGGGAAGTTCTGTTTGTCGATGCTTCAAGAAGAAGTATCATTGCAATTCCCATCATCGTTGACGTAATCGGTTTTGCTCTTATGACTATTCCTTATCTCTTCTGGGACTATGACAGCAAGAAGCAGAATATGGTTATGGAAGTTCTCAAGCGCCGTGCTGAAGTTACTGAAAGAAAGGCACAGGAAGAGGGCATTTCAACAGACGGTGTATATACAGGTTAAGGAGGCGATAATATGAGTAAAAAAGAACTTAACAATGTTGAAGAGACTCCCGTTCTTGAAATTCCTGAGGATGAAATATGGACTTATCAGGTTGAGGGTCTTGCAGCT
>JAZRNJ010000124.1:0-3212 GCA_045648125.1 Acutalibacteraceae bacterium | reverse complement strand
ATATTATCGGAAACGAATGTATCCTTTGCGGTCAGTGCTTTGTTGTCTGTCCTCAGAATGCAAAGGAAATTGTTGACGAAACAGAAAAAGTAAAAGTTTTTCTCCAGACGGGAGAACCTGTTATCGTCAGTCTGGCACCCTCATTTATTGCAAACTACAACGGTGTAGGTATCAACGCAATGAGAAAAGCACTTAAAAAGCTTGGTTTCTACGATGTTGAAGAAACTGCAATCGGTGCCACAATGGTTAAAAATGAATACGAACGTATGATTAAAGAGGAAGACAGGGATGTTATTATTTCTTCCTGCTGTCACTCTATAAATCTTCTTATACAGAAATATTTTCCTACAGCAATGGGTTATCTTGCAGACGTTATGTCACCTATGCAGGCTCATTGTCAGGATATTAAAAACCGTTTCCCCAATGCAAAAACAGTTTTCATCGGGCCTTGCGTTGCAAAGAAGGATGAGGCTGAATATTACGAGGGAATTGTTGATGCGGTTCTTACTTTCGAAGAATTGACAAACTGGCTCAAAGAAGAAAAAATCACTCTTGAAGAAGAAATGGATTCAGACCTTTGCAGTAAGGCACGTTTCTTCCCCACAACGGGTGGCGTTCTCAAAACAATGAGCACAAATATGTCAGACTATAACTACATCGCTCTTGACGGAGTTGAAAATTGTATTGCAGCACTCAAAGACATCGAAAGTGGTAAAGTTCATAAATGCTTTATTGAGATGTCAGCTTGTGTAGGCAGTTGTGTCGGTGGACCCGTTATGGAAAAATATCACCGCTCACCAATTCAGGATTATACTGCAGTTGCCAATTTTGCAGGCACTAAAGATTTTGATGTGCCGCAGCCAAGATCAAATGAGCTTAAAAAGAATTTCGGATTTATTGAGCATAAACTTTCCTTGCCTTCTGAAATAGAAATTAACAGTATTCTTCGTCAGATGGGCAAATTCAAAGAGGCAGATGAACTTAACTGTGGTTCCTGCGGTTACAATACGTGCCGTGAAAAGGCAATCGCAATTTGTCAGGGTAAAGCAGAAATTTCAATGTGTCTGCCTTTCCTTAAAGATAAAGCGGAAAGTTTCTCTGACACTATCGTTAAAAACACACCTAACGGTCTTATTGTTCTCAATGAACAACTTGAAGTTCAGCAGATAAATGCAGCTGCAAGAAAAATTATGAACATCCGTTCAGCATCAGATGTTCTCGGTTCACAGGTTATCAGAATTCTTGATCCAACGGTTTTCCTTAAAGTCCGTGATTCGGGCAGAGACGTTAGAGATGAACGTGTTTACCTGGCGGAATATAAACGCTATGTTGAACAGACGGTAGTTCATGACCGTGATTCACATCTTCTTATCGGAATTATGCGTGACATAACAGATGAGGAATATGCAAGAGAAAGAAAAGAGCAAATCAGCCGTCGTACAGTTGAAGTTGCCGATAAAGTTGTGGAAAAACAGATGAGAATCGTTCAGGAAATCGCTTCACTTCTTGGTGAAACAGCGGCAGAAACAAAAATTGCTCTTGCCAAGCTGAAGGAGTCAATTACTGATGAATGATTTATGTGCAGATATAGGATATAAAAGTGTAAATCATTACGGGGAAGAACTTTGCGGTGACCATGTAGATGTAGTTGAAGAGAATGAAAACTCAACTGTTATTGTTCTTGCAGACGGATTAGGAAGCGGAGTGAAAGCAAGTATTCTTTCCACTCTTACTTCCAAGATTATTTCAACAATGATGGCAGAGGGACTTCCTATTGAAGAATGTGTTGAAACAATTGCAGCAACACTTCCCGTTTGTTCTGTAAGAGGAGTTGCTTATTCAACTTTTACGATCATTCATCTCCTCAATAACGATACAGCAGAGATAATTCAGTACGATAACCCTCAGGTTATTGTTCTTCGTGATGAAGTAAATTACGATTATCCCAAAACAGAAATGAATATCGGCGGTAAAAAGATTTTCAAGTCGACAATCAAACTTCAGGAAAATGATATTTTCATTGCAATGAGTGACGGATGTCCTCACGCAGGTATAGGTCTTGCTTTCAACTTTGGTTGGAAAAGAGAAGATATTATTGATTTCATGGTAACTATTGTTCCTGCAGGATATACTGCCAAAACCCTTTCAACAATGCTTGTTGATGAATGTAATAAACTTTACGGTTTCAAGCCGGGAGATGATGCAACCGCTTGCGTTGTAAAAATCAGAAAAAGAGAGCCGATGAACATTCTTTTCGGTCCTCCCTCAAACAGAGACGACTGCGACAGAATGATGTCACTTTTCTTCTCAAAAGAAGGTAAGCACATTATCTGCGGCGGTACAACGTCATCAATTGCATCAAAATATCTTGGTAAACCTTTGAAAGCAACATTGAATTTTGAACAGTCAGATGTGCCACCTATTGCGGAAATAGAGGGCGTCGACCTTGTAACAGAAGGCGTTATCACAGTAAACCGTGTTCTCGAATATGCTAAGGATTATCTCGGCGAAAACGAACTATATGAGAAATGGAACTTCAAACGTGACGGAGCAGCGCTTATCAGCAGACTTCTTTTTGAAGAGGCGACTGATATCAATTTCTATGTTGGCAGAGCTATTAACCCTGCTCATCAGAACCCTGATTTGCCTATAAATTTCAGTATTAAGATGAACCTTGTTGAGGAACTTTCAAAGTGTCTGAAACAGATGGGTAAACGAATTAAAGTAAGTTATTTTTAAGGAGTGTTTTCAGTGAAAAAGTTTGATACTAAAGTACAGTATCTTAAATATAAGGTACTTCGTGAAGTTGCACATCAGGCATGGAACGATACTTTACTTGAAAATATACTTGAAATTCCCAAAACAATCGTTCCCGGTAAAACATCAACAATGCGTTGCTGCGTTTACAAAGAACGTGCAATCCTTGCAGAACGAGTAAAAATTGCTATGGGCGGAGATAAAGAAAACCCTAATGTAATTGAGGTTATTGATATCGCATGTGACGAATGTCCTGCTGCAGGATATGAAGTTACAGGTTCATGCCGTGGTTGTTTTGCTCACAGATGTGAGGATGTGTGTAAAAGAGGTGCAATTTCTTTTGACCATAACCACGTGGCTCACATTGATAAATCAAAGTGTGTTGAATGCGGCCAGTGTGCAAAGGTTTGTCCTTTCTCTGCTATTGTAAACAGAAAGCGTCCTTGTCAGATGTC
>JAZRNJ010000123.1:0-5204 GCA_045648125.1 Acutalibacteraceae bacterium | reverse complement strand
TAAGACAATTATATCTTATTTTAGGTGTTTGTCAACAAATATTTAGCTTGTATATTCTTCAATAATTTTCATTAATTCTGCTGATGAGTTGATTTTGATTCCTTCTGTAAGGATTTTAATATCATTTTCAGGCAGCGAACTTACAAAAGTGTCGTATACTTTATACGGAACCTTTGAATTACCTTCGAATACTGCGATTTTTCCATTGAAAACTGATACTCGATATTTGTATTCTTCTGTGCTGTTATTTTCGGTTGCAACAATATTTTCATATTCGCTGTCAAAGATGTTTTTGTGAATTAAATCCGTTGTCAGTATGCTACCGGCAAATACAGTCGCCAATATTAAAACATTAATAAATATTTTTCTCATAATATTCACCATCTTTCATAAATGCTATATTTATCCTTGACTATTGAAGTAAAGATATGCAAAATAGTTACAAAATTGTTATTTTTTAAAAAACACTAAACAAATTGATATTTATGTGTTATAATACTTAATAATTGTGATTTTTAACCTGTCTTAAGGGACAAGGAGGATTATAAATGGCTGTAAAAAGTAAAAAACGTCGTAAAACACCAACTTCAGCATCGACAACAGGAATTATAATTAAAAGTATTTTACTTGTGTTTTTTCTCTGTTGTCTCATTGTAGGCGGTTATGTTCTTGTAAAATCAGTTTCTTATATCAATGGTGAACCTTTTGACCTTGATAAGTATAAAGCTGACCAGGTGCAGACTTCGATTATTTACAGGAAAGAAACAGAAAAATCAGAATATAAAGAATACACAAGACTTCATGGTGAAACAAACAGAATCTGGGTAGATTACGAAGACATTCCGGAAAACATGAAAGATGCAATTATTGCTCTTGAGGACAGACGTTTCAATATTCACCATGGTGTTGACTGGATCAGAACAATAGGTGTTATGGTTAAACCGAGTAACTACGGACAGGGTGGTTCAACTATTACTCAGCAGTTAATCAAAAACCTCACTGATGAAAAAGATGTAACATATGTTCGTAAATTCAAAGAAATTCTGACTGCGCTTAATCTTGAAAAGAACTTTGAAAAGGATGAAATTCTTGAGACTTATCTGAACACTCTTTATCTCAGTCAGGGTTGTTACGGCATCAAAACTGCAGCAGAAGTGTATTTTGGTAAAGAAGTGGAAGACCTTAATCTGGCAGAGTGTGCAGCACTTGCTTGTATCACAAAAGAGCCTACAACTTATGATCCGCTCTTAAATCCACAGAATAATGCTGACAGACGAAAACATTGCCTTGACAATATGCTTTCAGAAGGATTTATTACGCAGGAAGAATATAACGAAGCACTTAATTGCAAACTTGTTCTTTCAAATGACCCTAATTTTGTGAGTCAGATCAAAGATAACGATTCTCAGAATCACAAAGACGAAGAAGTGCAGAGCTATTATGTGGACTATATAATAAACCAGCTTATTGAAGATTTCCAGACAGATTATGATTTGTCATATATTCAGGCGTGGAAGAAAGTTTATTATGGTGGTCTTAGAATTTACTCTGCAGAGGATACAGTAGTTCAGGACAAACTTGAAAGAATTTATGAAAACCGAGAGGATTTCCCTGCAATCTATAACACAGGTGGCGAAAAAGTTCAGAGTGCCATGACAATAATGGATTATAAGGGCAGGGTAGTTGCTATTATCGGTGGTGCAGATAAGAAAATAGAGGATCGTTCGCTCAACAGAGCAGAGCAGTCACCTCGTCAGCCCGGTTCTTCAATTAAACCTTTGAGCGTTTACACTTATGCAATTGATTCCAATCAGATTACATGGGGTACACGTATTCTTGATTATTCAGGCACAAAACGTGAAGGTAAACTTTGGCCTACAAACTATGGTGGTTCAACAGGTTCAGGTGCTTACGTTACAACACAGTATGCACTGAAAAAATCACTGAACACAGTTCCTTATAGAATTCTTGAGCATGTTTCACTCTCAAAAGCTTATGATTTCATGAAGAATAAACTTCATTTTACAACAATGATTGATGGTATTGATGACGCTGACTATTCACCACTTTGTGTTGGCGGCATGAACAGGGGACTTACTTCTCTTGAAATGACTGCAGCTTTCGCTGTTTACGGAAGTGGTGGTAAGTATTACAAGCCTTATCCTTATTATAAGGTTACTAATAGTGATGGTTCAATTGTTTATTTTGATAATACAAATCCTGAAGGTGAACAGGTAATTTCAGCCGACACTGCTGAAGTTATGAACAGAATGCTTCAGACGGTTATCACTGAGGGTACCGGTGGCGGATACGGAGTAAAGGATTTCCAGACTTTTGCTAAAACAGGTACAACTACCAATAACTATGACCGTTGGTTTGCTGCAGGTACGCCTTATTATGTATCAGCTGTTTGGTATGGCTATGATATTAACAGAGCAATAAGTTCTTCTGCAAGTAACCCGGCCGCACATATTTTCAAAAAAGTTTATAATGAAATTCATAAAGATCTTGCAGAAAAAGAATTTGAATATCCTGACAGTAATGCAAAAGAAGTAAAGTATTGCACATATTCAGGTCAGATTGCAGGAAGTTCTTGTTACTCTACTGCCAAAGGGTATTTCACCAGCCAGTATACAACCGTATGTTCAGGTGACCATTCAGGTAAAAATGGTGTTATTGGTGGAAAAGGTGGTTGGTCAGGCACAAGTAAACCGACTGTTACCAATGAAAATGGTGATCCTGTAACAGAAACTACAACTTTACCCGTTATCGGTGGAGGTTTTGATGAACCAAGTGTTCAGGAACCTTCATCTGTAGATGCAGTAACTCAACCATCTGATATTTTAGGCGGTGGTAATTAATGATTATAATGTCAGTAGACTATGGCGATACCAGAACAGGTGTCGCCATCTGTGATAAAAAGGAAATTTTAGCAAGTCCTGTAACTGTTATAACTGAGCGTTACAGGCCCAATTTAGTTAAAAAGTTAATAGAAATCATAAATGAGAGAAAACCTGAACTTATTGTTGTAGGTCTTCCTAAGAATATGGATGGTTCTTGTGGTGAAAGGTGCGAAAAATGTACTGAACTCGCCAATGAACTACATGAAGTTACTGGTATTGAAGTTGATATGTGGGATGAGCGTCTCACCACTGTCTCTGCTTACAGGGCACTGAATGAAGCGGATTTTCATGGCAGAAAAACACGCCAGGTTATTGACGCTGTTGCAGCTGTAACTATACTTCAGGATTATCTTGCAAGAAGAAAGTCAGATAACAGATAGTTTTCATAAAATTCTTTGTCATGCATAGTTTTTTATGAGGTGTATGCATGATGATCAGTAAAAAGAAAGTAATGTATTCTGTTACTATTGTTCTTGGTTTGTTTTTTATACTTGGAATTTTACAGATTTCCGACACATCAAAGTACATGTCGGTTAATGGTAATGACATAAAAAATGAAAAAATAAAAGTTATTATTGACCCCGGACACGGAGGTGTTGATTGTGGTGCTGTTGCATCGGATTCAACGCTTGAGAAAGATATAAATCTGCAGATAGCGCTTATGCTTGATGAAATGCTCAGAATGGCAGGTGCTGAAACAATATTAACAAGGGATACCGATGTATCGATTCATGATATAACAGCTAATACAATACGAGCGAAAAAAGTCAGTGATATACATAACAGATTTAAAATTATTGAATCAAATCCTGATAAAATTTTCGTAAGTATTCATCAAAATACCTATAGTGATTCTAAATATAAAGGTGCTCAATTATTTTATTCACCAAACAATTCTGAAAGTGCAGAACTTGCAAAATTGATTCAGAACTCTGTTTCTTCAAATTTGCAGAAAGATAATGACAGAGAAATCAAAAAATGCACAACAGATGTGTACCTTGTTTATCATGCGAAATCAACAGCGGTTCTTTGTGAATGTGGTTTCCTGTCAAACAGAGAAGAACTGAACAATTTGAAAAATCCTGAATATCAGAAACAGATAGCGTTCTGTATTTTTCAGGGAATACTTGATTATTACTCATCGGAGGTGCCGTAAAGTGGCAAAATCTAAGGTTGTATATGTCTGTAGTGAATGCGGATATGAAAGTTCAAAATGGTACGGCTCTTGTCCCGGATGTGGTGAATGGAACACCATGGAAGAAGATGTGAGAACTCCTGTTACAAATAAATCTGCAAAAAATGTTTTATCATCAGGAGTAGCAAAAGCAGTTCCGATCAAAGAAATTTCTTTTGCTGATGAAGTTAGATATAAAACGGGAATGAATGAACTAGACAGAGTGCTTGGCGGTGGACTTGTGAAAGGTTCACTTGTTTTACTCAGTGGTGACCCTGGTATCGGTAAATCAACAATTCTTCTTCAGATTTGCCGTCACATGGGTGAAGAACATAACATTCTCTATGTCTCAGGTGAGGAATCGTCAAGACAGATAAAACTTCGTGCAGACAGACTTGGTGTTGATTCTGACAACCTTTATGTCATGAGTGAAACTGATGCTGAAAAAATTGCAGAATATATCCGTTCAGAAAAGCCAGAAATAGTCATAATTGACTCTATTCAGACAATGAATATCAGTGAAATCACATCATCGCCCGGAAGTGTTTCTCAGGTAAGAGAGTGTACAAATCTTCTTATGAGAACAACAAAAGCACTCGATATCCCGATGTTTGTAGTCGGTCATGTAAATAAAGACGGAAACATCGCAGGACCAAAAGTTCTTGAGCATATTGTAGATGCAGTTCTGTATTTTGAAGGTGATAGAAACCTTTCATACAGAATACTGAGAGCTGTTAAAAACAGATACGGTTCAACAAATGAAATAGGTGTGTTTGAAATGAACGACAGGGGACTTGAAGAAGTTGAAAACCCCTCTATGATGCTTATTTCAGGCAGACCTAAGAATACATCAGGTTGTTGCATAGCGTGTGTTATGGAAGGCTCACGCCCTATTCTGGCAGAAGTTCAGGCACTCGTAACGCCGTCAGGATTCGGTAACCCGAGAAGAATGTCAACAGGCTTTGATTATAACAGAATGTCAATGATTATGGCTGTGCTTGAAAAAAGGGGAGGTTACTTCTTCGGTAACATGGACAGTTACATAAATGTTGTAGGCGGTCTTCGTCTTGACGAACCTGCTACTGATTTATCTGTAGCGATGGCTCTTGTTTCTTCACTTAAAGAAG
>JAZRNJ010000122.1:0-2528 GCA_045648125.1 Acutalibacteraceae bacterium | reverse complement strand
GTTGAAGAGGTAAAAAAAGAAATTCCGGTTATAGAAAAAAAGGAAATAATACCTCCTCAGCCTGAAATAAAGGTTGAAGAAGTTAAAATTCCTGATTTCAAAATAATCGGTGAAGCATTCAAAACTTATATTTTTGTTGTGTGTGAAGGAAAGCTTATGATTATTGATAAGCATGCAGCACACGAAAGAATGATTTATAATCAGCTTAAAAATTCAACAGATGGCATTTATATGCAATCTTTGATGATACCCGTTACAGTTACTCTTTCAAAAGAAGAATTTGATGTTATAACAGCTAATACGGAAATTCTTGAAAAAGCAGGTTTCAGTGTTGAACCTTTCGGCACAGGCAGTGTCATTGTCAGAGAATGTCCTTCTGTGTTGGAAGCAGGGGATGTGGAAAACATTCTTGTTGAAACGGCAACATATCTTCTGCAGAGCAAAAATGATTTAATCAGTGAAAAGTTAGATTGGATTTTCCATTCCTCAGCTTGTCGAGCTGCGATTAAAGCGGGAGATAAAACAGACCGTTTTGAATTGGAAAAATTCACAGAAAAACTTCTTGCAGATGATGATGTAAGATATTGTCCTCACGGAAGACCTGTTCTTGCAGAATTGACTAAAAGAGAACTTGAAAAATTTTTCGGAAGAATACAGTGAGTTTTATTTATGAAAAAAATTAAAATTGTTGCAGTTGTAGGACCTACTGCTTCAGGCAAAACTTCTCTTGCAGTAAAAATTGCGCAGAAATTTAACGGTGAAGTAATTTCAGCAGATTCAATGCAGATTTATAAGGGTATGGATATTGCAACTGCAAAACCTGATAAAGATGAAATGTGTGGAATTCCTCACCATCTCATTGATATAATTTCACCTGATGAAGAATTCAGCGTTTCAAGGTTTAAAGAAATGGCAACCGGAAGCGTTGAAGATATTGTTTCGAGAGGTAAATTACCTGTTCTTGCAGGTGGTACGGGGTTATATGTTGATAACTTTTTGTGCAACACAACTTTCCTCGAAAACACTAAAAACGATGCTGTCAGAAAAAGCTTATCTTTACGTCTTGAGAATGAGGGCGTGGAAACCCTCTACGATGAACTTAAAGAAAAAGACCCTTCCGCCGCTGAAAAAATACATCCTAATAATTCTCTGAAAATTATCAGAGCACTTGAAATTTTTTATTCAAGCGGAAAAACATTAACAGAGCAGAATGAACTTTCTCATTCAGAAGAAAGTCCTTATGAATGCCTTATAATCGGTCTGAATGCTACAGACAGAGAAGTTTTATATGACAGAATAAACAGACGTGTCGATATTATGCTTGAAAAAGGTCTTGTTGAAGAAGCAAAGAAGTTTTTTGAAACAGAAACTGCATCTACTGCCTGTCAGGCAATCGGATATAAAGAACTTAAACCATATCTTGATGGTGTTATTTCTCTTGAGGAAGCCTCTGAAAACTTAAAAAGAGCAACACGCAGGTATGCTAAAAGGCAGTTGACCTGGTTCAGGAGAAATGAAAATATAGTCTGGTTTAATATTGATGAACTTTCAGCAGAAGAACTTGTTGAAAAGGCAGAACAAACAGTAATTGATTTTTTAAAGTAAGGAGATGAGTTTGTATGAAAACAGATAATGTGAATTCGATCATAAATAATGTTATCAAAAAAACAGTTAAATTTCTTATTTATGCTGTTGCAGTATTTATGATTGTTTATTTGATTTATCTTGCGTTTGATGCAAACTACAGCTCAGTAAAAACAGAAGTTGCAACAATGAAAACAGTTGAAAAATCTATACATACAAAAGTTTTTATTGTAAGAGATGAAAATTATATTTCCGGTAAAGCTTCCGGAACAGTTGTACCCCTTGTTGAAGATGGTCAGCGAGTGGCAGAAGGCGAGCAGATTGCAGCTGTTTTTTCAAATGATGATGAAGCAGGCAGATATGTTGAACTCAAAAAATTAAAAGAGGAACTGAAACGCTTTAATGATATTGCAGCTGCAGAAAAATTAAACATAAGAGATATTAATACATATGACCAGACAACTAATGAAGAATTCTTATCCCTTGTTGAGTCAATTTCTGACGGTAAATATAATGAACTTTCAGATTATGTTTATTCTGTACGCGACAGAGTAACAAGCAGACAGATTTCTTTAGGTCAAAAAGTTGATACATCAGCGATTATATCTCAGCTCAATGGGGAAATATCAAAGCTTAGTGTAGCACAACCTTCATATCTTCTTGCAGATAATACAGGATACTATATTAATGCTACTGATGGATATGAAAGTGTTATTGATTATGATAACATAAAAGAGCTTACAACTTCAAAAATATCAAAAGCACTTAAAAGCCAACCGGATAAAAGTAAAATCAACAATATGGGCAAATTGGTGAATAACTTCAACTGGTACGTTGTAGCCAATGTTGACAGAAACGATATTGACGAAGTAACCGTTGGTAAAACAGTAAAAGTACGTTTCCTTGATTCATCTGCAGATGATGTGAAAATGGTGGTTGAGGCT
>JAZRNJ010000121.1:0-4610 GCA_045648125.1 Acutalibacteraceae bacterium | reverse complement strand
AGAACAGGGTTACACAACATATACATGTGAAAACTGTGGTGACTCTTACGTTGCAGACCCCGTTCTTTCTTCTAAGGTTATACTTACAGTTACACCTGACAAGACAACTGCATATCCCGGTGATGAAATTACATACACAGTTACAATGAAATCTTTGTCAGCTCTCACAAGCATGGCATTCGGAACTGTATTCCCTGATGGCCTTACTTATGTTGACAATTCAGGTGTGATTGATTCAAATGTGAGAACAAATCTTCATCTTGACGACATTCAGTGGTATGAATGGTCAGAAAGAATCGGTGCTGTAAGAGGCGAAAACAGAGTCAGCGGTTATGCATCAAAACCCAACACAGTTAACGAAGCTGTTGTTTGTACATTCAAAGCAACAGTTGACGATGATGCATCAGGTGAATATGCAGTTACTCTCAACAGCCTTGATGAATTCATGGACGATAACTGGGAAATATTTGACGAAGAAGACGTTTACGTTGCTTCAACACCTGTGAATGTTACAGAAAAAGCACCCGTATATTTCAGACCTTCAGAAGGCACAACAACTGTTATTGATGAAGATATGGGTATAATCTACGGCCTTGAAGAAGGTATTGAAGACCTTGAAGGTTTCGTCGAATATTCCGGTGGTACTCTTGAATACATCGAAACTGAAAATGGTTTTGGTACAGGTACAGTTGTAAACTTTATCGTTGACGGTGAAGTATACGAATCATATTCAATCGTAATCCGTGGTGATGTTGACGGTGACGGTTATATCAGTAGCTATGATGCTGCTATTGTTTCTCAATTGGTTGTTGAAACTGAGGGTTACGACCTCAATATGTTCCCGGTTTATCCGGATAAAGATTATGAGATTGAATTTAATTCTCCTGCTTTCCTTGCAGCAGATGTATATTATGATGGCGGAATGTTCAATACATTTGATTTGTCTCTCCTTTTTGCACATCAGAATGGCGATGTTGAAATTCCACAGATTTTTGATATTAATATGCTCGGTTCTGTTGATGAAGATGTTGGTGCAACTGCAAGCGTTACAACAAAGCTTGACTGTGGAAGCATCAGAGCAGGTGAGGAATTAACAGTTAAGGTTTACCTCGATACAAACTATTATGTAGGTAATGTTCAGTTGCCCGTAATCTATGATAAAACTCAGTTTGAGCTTGTAGGTTTTGCAGAAGGTGATGAATTTATAACATTTAATGAAAACACATCTTTCGCAAATGGTTTGTATTTGCCACTTGTTAATGCAGGTATCAAATCAGGTTTCTATTATACATCCGATCCTGAATGGCGTGAAATGATTGATCAGTATGATTATGTATGGACAACATTGTCAGTTGACCCAAGAGGTGTAGATGCAGAACTCGTTATGCCTCAGGATGAGTTGTTCTTTACATTCAAACTCAAAGCTCTTACAGACGTTGATGACACAACAGAATCTGTTTTTGTATCACCTGATTGGGTTACAAATGGGTATATAAATGATGGTGTTATGACAATTTCTTACTCAGAAACAAAGGATAACACTGACCCGCGTACATTCCTTGTTGGTGATATCGATTATCAGTTTGAAACAGTGGTTGAAGGCTGTGCACATAACTACAAAGCAGTTGTAACAGATCCCACATGTACAGGACAGGGTTACACAACTTACACATGTACAATCTGTGGTGACTCTTACGTTGCAGATTATGTAGTAGCACTTGGTCACAAACCCGGTGCAGAAGTTAAAGAAAACATAACAGCAACTTCTTATGATTTAGTTGTTTATTGTGCTGAATGTGGTGCAGAACTCAGCCGCAGAACTGTTGTTGTTTCTTTGCCGGAAGGTAAAGTAATTCTTACAGTTACACCCGACAAAACAGAAGCAAACCCCGGTGATGTAATCACATATACAGTTACAATGAATACTGATTATGCACTTGTATCTATGGGCTTTATCACATCATTCCCCGAAGGTCTCACTTATGTAGACAACTCAGGTGCACTTAACCCTGATGCAAAAGAATTGCTTAATAGTGATGATATTGAATGGGTTGAATGGTCAAGACGAGCTTCTATGGGTGCAAAAGAAGGCGAAAATAAATTCCAGGCTATCGCATCTTCACCTAAAAAAGTTTCTGAAATTGTTCTTTGTACATTTGAAGCAAGAGTTGATAACGGTGCATCAGGTGAATACACTGTAGAACTTGCAGAACTTGTTGAATTTATGGACGATAACTGGGAAGTATTTGACGAAGAAGATATTAAAGTTGTATCAACATCTGTTAATGTTGAACCGGGAGTAGAGCCTTTACATGACTACAAAGCAGTAGTAACAAAACCCACATGTACAGAACAGGGTTACACAACTTACACATGTACAATTTGCGGTGACTCTTATGTTGCTGATTATGTAGAAGAACTTGGTCATAAACCCGGTGCAGAAGTTAAAGAAAACGAAACAGCAACTTCTTATGATTTAGTTGTTTATTGTTCAGTATGTGGTAAAGAACTCAGCCGTGAAAAAATAGATGTAACTCCTGTAGAAAGCAAAGTAACTCTCAACGTTACCCCCAATAAGTTATTTGCTTCTCGTAATGATGTAATCACATACACAGTTACAATGAATGCTGATTGTGCACTTACATCTATGGCATTCCAGACATCATTCCCTGAAGGTCTCAATTATGTAGACGGTTCAGGTGCTGTTGACCCGAACGCAAAGAAGGCACTCAACTGTGACGACTTGGTGTGGGTTGAATGGTCAGAAAGAGTTGGTATGGGTGCTGCACAGGGTGAAAACAAATTCCAGGCTATCGCATCAAGACCAAATAAAGTTTCTGAAATTGTTCTCTGTACTTTCAATGTTCAGATTGACGAAGATGCTGACTTAGGCGAATATGTTGTAAATCTTACAGGTCTTGATGAATTTATGGATTCAGACTGGGAAGAAATTTCAGAAAATGAAATCAGCGTGGTTTCAACTGCAGTTACAGTTATTGACCACACATGCGTAGATAAACTTAGATATATCAAAGGTAAAGATGCTACATGTACAGAAGATGGCTCAATTGCTCACTATGTATGTGAAGAATGCGGTAAAAAATATACTGATGCTGATGCAACAGAAGAACTCATAGGTGATGTAGTTATTCCTGCAACAGGTCATGATGACGGTCAATGGGTTGTAGTTAAAGAAGCTGAATGTGAAGTTAATGGCTTAAAAGAACTCAGATGTACAAAGTGTGATACGGTACTTGATACAGAAGAAATTACTGCAACAGGTCACACACCTGCAGAAGCAGTAAAAGAAAACGAAATTCCTGCAACATTCGATAAAGAAGGTTCTTATGATTCAGTAATTTACTGTACAGTATGTGGTGAAGAACTCAGCCGTGTACCGGTTGTTATTCCTGCAATTGAAGTTCTGTTCATTATCACTCCCGAATCAACAAAGGCTGAACCCGGTGATATTGTTACATATACAGTAGCAATGAAATGGACAGATTATATTTCATCATTCCAGTACGATGTTCTTCTTCCTGAAGGTTTAACATTTGTAAGCGACTCAGGTAAAATCATCAACGAAACAGCTTCATTACTGAAGTTTGAAGGTTATTATTTCGATGAAGAATGTTTCGACGGTGCTTACAGAACAAGTGGTTACAGTTCACGTCCCGTAATGCTTCCTGCAGGTTATGACAGTCTTGTTCTTGTTGAATTCCAGGTTAAGGTTGATGAAAATGTTGCAATCGGAGAAACATTTGAACTTGATTTAACAAAAATTAACTGTGGTGATGAAAACTTTGATGAAATCGCAGGCGTTCAGGTTATGAATTCCGATGCACTCGAAATTTATGAACACGTTTGCAGTGCATATACAACTTCAGTTGAAAATACTATTGCTCCCAAATGTGAAGAAGAAGGTTCTTACGACCTTGTAGTACGTTGTTCAGAATGTGGCGAAGAAATCAGCCGTACAAAGGAGATTATTCCTCCCACCGGTCACAAAGAAGGTAAGGCAGTAAGAGAAAATGAAGTTCCTTCAACATGTGTGAAAAAAGGTTCTTACGACCTTGTAGTACGTTGTTCAGAATGTGGCGAAGAAATCAGCCGCACAACAATTGAACTTGATTATGTTCCTCATACATTCGGTGATGAAACAATTGAAAAAGTAGTTTCTGCTACATGTACAAAAGAAGGTTCTTACGATTCAGTGTTCTATTGCACAGTTTGTGGAAAAGAACTTGAACGTGAAACAATCAAAACAGAAAAACTTCCTCACAACTATGAATGGGTAACAGATAAAGACTCAACTTGTACTGAAACAGGTACAAAACATGAGGAATGTACAGCTTGTGACGCTACAAGAAGTCTTAACACAGTAATTGCTAAGAAACCTCATAATATTCAGAAATATGCAGCTGTTGCACCTACATGTACAAAAGTAGGTAACATTGAATACTATCTCTGCCTTGTTTGCGGAAAATGCTTTACAGATGCAGCATGTAAAAATGAAATCAGCGTATTTGAAGCAATGATTCCTGAACTTGGTCACTCAGTAGTAATTGACAAAGCAGTTGAACCTACATGTACAGAAACAGGTCTTACAG
>JAZRNJ010000120.1:0-4692 GCA_045648125.1 Acutalibacteraceae bacterium | reverse complement strand
GCAAGGCTCATAAAGAAATACTGCCTGAAAGATTTGTTTTTAAAAACAAGAACATACTCGTGAATGATGTATCTGATATCAAGTTTTTCGTTTTTGTTATTGAGAGAACTCGGCTCTCTTGTTTTAAGATAAGTAAGGAGGACGGCAAATCCGAAAAATACGGAAAGCACGATACCGATAACAAGAAACGGAGCTTTTGAGTCAGATGTGATATTATCATTTGAACCAAAAAGCGAGAGTATGACAACAACAATTCCGAACGCGGGAACCATACCTGCAGAATTGAAAAGATATCCCACAGAATTATACTGTGTTCTCAGATTGTATTCCGGTGCAAGTTCGGGAAGCATTGCAGTATGAGGTACACCGATTATTGTGTAAGCCGTTTTGTAAAGCATGTAGACAATTACGAAATATGCCATTGTCTTTGTGGGATTTTCAACACCGTTAAGTCCGAAGGAATTCCACATCAGCATATAAGAAATCGCCATCAGCGGAATACCCCACAAGAGATATCTTCTGTGTTTGCCTGTCTTTGAGCGTGTACGGTCGGTGATGATTCCCATTACAGGGTCAGTTATTGCATCCCAGATAGTCGCAAGCATAACAACAATACCTGCCTGATTAAGAGAAAGGTTTACAACGTCTGTCAGGAAAACGGTGAAATACATTCCGATAATATATCCTGCACCACCCATGTACATATTGGCATAACTGTAATTTATCATAGGCAGTATGGTTGTTTTAAAATCACCTTCAACACCAACAAGTTTTTTAAGTTTTTCGCCCATTTCTTCACCTCATCCGTTAAGTATGGGAAAGCCGTTTTCATCCCATAAAACTTTTCTTTTTCTTGCACTTCTGCAAGGGTCATAAAGGGGGTCTTCGTGTGAATATCCGCATTCACCTCTGAAACATTTTTCATCTCTTGAATGGTAAACAAAAATCCAGTCACCATTTTCATCTTTCACGAAAGAGTTATGTCCCGGTCCGTATTCACCGTCAAGGTCGTCTGACGTAAGCAATGGTTTTTCAAGCTTTGTCCAATTTTTTATATCAAGCAAATCTGCTTTTTCATCTGCATACATAAGACCGATGCAGTATTCAGGACCTGTTGCAGATGCAGAAAAAGCAAGGAAAATCCGACCCTCATGTATCATCACTGCAGCACCTTCATTGACGGGAATATTCACCCTTTCCCAATCGTATTCAGGTTTTGTAAGAAGAATATGGGGGCTTTTGTTTTCCCACGGTTTATCAGGGTCAATTTCTGCAAGATAAACATTGGAGTTTCCGCCATTCTGTGCCCATGAAACATAATGTTTTCCCATGCATTCAAAATGAGTCATATCAAGAGAAAATCCTGTAAAAGGAAATGAATCTCCCTCACATGCAGAAAATTTTCCAATATCTTTCCAGGTGTCACAATAAGGGTCTTTTCCCTCGCACACAATGATGTGGCAATTTATGTCCCACACATTGTTTTCACTTCCGCTTGCGGCAAAAAGCACATACCATTTTTCGCCGATTTCATGAATTTCAGGTGCCCATATAAAACGAAAAGATGTATCTGAATTTTTCTCATCCCAGATAACTTTTTCTTCTGCATTTTTGAGTCCGTCAATTGTTTTTGCACGGCGTAAAATTATTCTGTCGTAACCCTCTTTGTCATCTTTTCCGTACATAGGATAGGAAGCAGTGAAATAATAATATCCGTCACTTCCTTTTGTCACAAAGGGGTCAGCTCTGTCTTTTATAAAAATTTCTGTCTTTGTACTCATTTCATAATTACCTTTTTGATAATCGCTTTTATTTTACCTATCATAAGTTTTTTCTTTGAAGGTCTGGGGAACATTTTGTTTGCAGTTTTCTGAACACCAAGTTCTTTGAAATTCTTTCTGAATTCCTCCCCTTTTGCAAAGGTAGGTGCTTTTGATGCAAAGAGAATATTATTTCTGCTCTGAATCATTTTGTCAACATCAGCATCGTTTACATAAATTCTGTCTTTGATTTCCTCGAGTAAAGTTTTACCTTTTTCACTTGAAACAAAAACACATGATGTACCTGAGGAATTGAACTTATCAATAGGATAATATTTTCCTCCTGCATCACCTACATAAATATCCGAGAAAGGAGGAAGACTCTTAAACTTGCAGTTGAGACAAGAATTTCTCATAGCACATCCGCTTATGAAAATTCTCGCTAAATCAGACGGTGCGTATTCTTCGAGTTTTTCATTTCCGTTTTCAAAGGTTGCCCTGAGATAAAGAGGAAGATGTTTTCCGTCTTTTTTATATCTTGTTGTAAAAGATGTAACAGAACTTTCATATTCTTTTTCAATTTCATCAATGTATTTACTTAGCACTGCAGGTGCTGACGGACCATGACAAATATAACTCATAGTCACAAGATTTTCATAATCTTTTCCGAGAAAAGCACTCAGTGCCGCACACTCACAAGGAGAGGCACTGAAGAAAACCTTTTCACCTTTTTCAAGAAGATTTTTTACATCAGCAAAAACATTACCCTTATCACTCTGGAAATATTTTGAGCCTCTCATTTTTTTTACTTTTTCAATGTCATTTGTGACAATTGTTTTTACACCTCTGAAATCATCTGTGTAAACTGCACCTGCAACATAACCTCCGTCTTCAACAATTTTTTCGGCAAGAGCAAAAAACATACCACCTGATGAACTCATTTTTATTTTTTCTTCATCACGCATCCATGCAACAAAACACTCGGCTTCAAAATCATTTTTACGTGAAACATTTTCTTTTAAAACTTCACATTTTTTCAGACAAAGTCCGCAATTTACACACTTGTTTTCATCAACATCAGCATATAAATATCCCAGTTCATCTTTCTTCATTTCTATTGCATTTTTGGGACAAGCATTAGCACAAGAACTACAACCGTAACAACTGTTTTCAGGTAAAACAGAAATATTTTTCTTCTCTGTTTTTTCAGTTTCTTCCAAAACTTTTTCAAGGGAATTTCTGAAATAATCTTCTGAGGATTTTATCCAATTCTGTAAAATATTTTCGCTCTTTTCATAATTTATTTCAGAAAATTTAAAGGTATCTATATTTTCGTCTGTTACAATTCTGTCTGCAAGGCAAATCTTTGAGAGAAAATCATTTACTCTCGTATGTTTACCTGCATCAATATCATGACGTTTTACTGCAGCAAAACTTTTTCTGAAATTAACAGAAAAAGCAACACCGTGGAACGAGTCTGTCAGAACAAAATCTGCATCTCTCACAAGTGTTAAAAACTGCTCAATATCTGCATAAATTTTGTCACCTTTTTTCAGGTTATTTATTTCAGAATCAAAGGGAGAAAGAACAACTTTTTTGCCTGTTTCTTTTTCAATTCTGTCAATTGCTTTTTTGTGAATTTCAGTACCCCCGAGGAAGTAACAGAAAATGTACGGTTCTTTCACAATCCTTTCAGGATATGCAAATTCATTCCAGAAATTTTTGTCATAAAGAAGTGTGGGGTCAACTGTGTTTTCACACTTTCTTCCCGTGATTTTTTCAACAAGTTCTGCACCTGAAGATTCTCTCACGGAAATCGAAGAGAAAGAGGCAATATAGTTCTTGAAATTTTCAAGATATTTTTCAGGAATTTCTTCACATGCAACGCTGGGAGCATAGGCAATTCTTTTTTCACAAGGAACGAACTGAAGAAAATAGTATGGGTTGCAATCTGTGTGGACAGGATTCCATATCTGGTCACTTCCGCAGACAACTGCATCATATTTTTTTCCGATTTCTTCTGCATCTGACATGTCATTGCAAAGCCTTGTAAGATTAAAATTCTTCGAAGCAAATTTGGAAAAAGAAAAACTTCTCCCCGCAAAATTACTTCCCGATTTCATAATCTTGTTGTCAATGATTTTCTTTGTCTGAACAGGGTGCATGAGAAGTCTTTTTATTTTGGACTTCTTCCCCGATGTTCCCGTGCTTTCTGTTCTTTTGACATAGTGAATTATTTCCGCATCATAGCCAAAATCTTCAACCTTCTTCTGCATAGCATACGCCTGCAGATAAACGCCGTAATTTATTGCACTGTGCAATGTGGCAATTCCCACTCTTTTTTTCAAAGTGTCCACTCCCCTGCTTACCTCTTAGTTATACACCTTAATAATACAATTTTATCGCAAAATAGTCAACAAGACTTTAGAAAAAGGTGTTATTTTCCTTTTAGGAATAATGAATGACAAAAATCTGTCAATATATCCAAAAAAAGTGACGAATTATGCTCTAATTTCTTATTTACTTTTTTGTAGAAAAGTGTTATAATTGCGTTTGGTATATTATATATGTATATCTTATAGTTATCAATTTTCCATTTTATTTAAGGAGGAAATTCATAATGGCAAGAAAAACCAAAACAATGGATGGTAATAATGCCGCTGCTTATGTGTCATACGCTTTCACAGAAGTTGCAGGTATTTATCCCATCACTCCCTCAAGCCCCATGGCTGACTATGTTGACCAGTGGTCTGCTCAGGGTGTGAAAAACATCTTCGGCACAACAGTTAAAGTTGCAGAAATGCAGTCTGAAGCAGGTGCTGCAGGTACAGTTCACGGTTCACTTAACGCAGGTGCTCTCACAACAACTTATACTGCTTCTCAGGGTCTTCTTCTCATGATCCCCAACATGTATAAGATCGCTGGTGAACTT
>JAZRNJ010000119.1:0-17670 GCA_045648125.1 Acutalibacteraceae bacterium | reverse complement strand
AGGTGCTTTCACTTTACCTTACAGATTTTACTGCAGAGGAAATCGATATGTGCGTAAGCGGTGCTTATGCTGAGGGTAAATTCAGCAGCGAAAAGGTTGCTCCCGTGAAGAAAATCAGCGAGGGTGAAAATATCCTCGAACTCTGGAGAGGCCCCACATGTGCCTTCAAGGATATGGCACTTCAGCTTCTTCCTTATCTTCTTACAGTTTCTGCAAAGAAAACTGCTGACGGCAAAAAAATCGTAATTCTTGTTGCAACATCAGGTGACACAGGTAAAGCAGCACTTGAAGGTTTCAAGGATGTTGAAAACACATCAATTCTTGTTTTCTATCCTTCTGACGGCGTAAGTCCCTTGCAGAAATTGCAGATGACAACTCAGGAAGGTAACAACGTTTCAGTTTGTGCAATTGAAGGTAACTTTGACGATGCACAGAGTGGTGTTAAAAAGATTTTCACAGACAAGGAAATCGGCAAGGTTCTTGCAGAAAACAACATGCAGTTCTCTTCGGCAAACTCAATCAACTGGGGCAGACTTGTTCCTCAGGTTGTATATTACATTTCTGCATACTGCGACCTTGTTGCTGACGGCAGAATTGTTGCAGGTGAAAAAATCAATATCGTTGTTCCCACAGGTAACTTCGGTAACATCCTTGCAGCTTACTATGCAAAACAGATGGGACTTCCTGTGAATAAATTCATCTGCGCATCAAACTCTAACAATGTTCTTACTGATTTCATTAAGACTGGTGAATATAACAAAAACCGTGAATTCTTCACAACAACTTCACCGTCAATGGATATTCTTATTTCATCAAACCTTGAAAGACTTCTCTATCATCTCACAGACTGCGATGATAATGCAGTTGCCGATATGATGAACAAGCTTTCAAATGACGGCAAATATACAGTAAGTGAAAAAGTGCTGGGTGCTCTTCAGGCTGACTTTGAAGCAGGTTGTTGTTCAGATGATGAAGTTTCTCTTACAATCGAAAAGAGTTTCAAAGATAAAGATTATCTCCCTGATACTCACACATCAGTTGCAATTAAAGTTTATGAAGATTACGTACAGAGAACGGGTGATGACACAGTAACAGTTATTGCTGCAACTGCAAACCCCTACAAATTCTCCAAAGCAGTTCTTTCATCAATTGAAAAAGATTATGTATGTAATGATGAATTTGAAACTGTAAGCGAACTTGCTCGGGTTTCAGGCGTTAAATGCCCTGAGCAGTTGGCAAATCTTAAAGGCAAAGAGCCAAGATTTACAGATATCTGCAAGAAACCCGAGATGACTGAGGTCGTCTTTAAAATGTTAGGAATTTAAAGAAGTGTCTTATTTGCAAGAGTCACTGTTTTTGAATGTTGAGCAACATGTTTCGCTTGATGAACAAGCAGTGCTTGTGCCTACATTGATGTGACCTGCAACACATTTCTGACCGTCTTCGTTGTAAACGCAGTTTTTAGCGTTACAAGAGATTTCTCTGATAACATCTTTTTCCATTTTATTCGCCTCCGTTATAAAATTGCTTTTTTCAAAGCACTTTTATTGTTTGCAATTATGAATGATTTATTCAGAAAGGAAACGGCTATGTCCTTATATGCAATCGGTGACACACATCTGTCTTTCGGTACTGACAAACCAATGGATATTTTCCGTGGTTGGCAGAATTTTGAAGAAAGACTTGAAAAAAACTGGAACAGTCTTGTGACTGATGATGACACCGTGGTTATTGCGGGGGACATTTCGTGGGCGATGAATATTGAGGGTGCGAAAGAGGATTTCAGATTTCTTGACAAATTGAACGGCAGAAAACTTATCATGAAAGGTAACCACGATTATTGGTGGAGCACAAAGAAAAAAGCCGATACTTTTTTTGAAGAAAACGGTTTTTCTACGCTTGGCATTCTTTTCAATAATGCTTACCGTGTGGGAGATGTTTCTGTCTGTGGTACAAGAGGATGGTTTTACGACGGAGAAAAAGATAACAAGATTCTTCTTCGTGAAGCGGGCAGACTGAGGATGTCAATTAATGAGGCAAAAAAGCTTGGGGGAGAGCCTGTAGTCTTTCTTCATTATCCGCCTCTCAATCAGGAAAAGGTGTGTGAAGAGATTTACAATGTTCTTCTTGAAGAAGGCATAAAGCGTTGTTATTATGCACATCTTCATGGTGCGTCTCAGAATTTTGCCTTCACAGGAGAGCGTGATGGCATCAAATTCTCTTTAATTTCGGGGGATTTCCTTAACTTTTGCCCAAAACTCATTGAAAAATATTGACTTTTTGTGACGAAATGACGATATGTTAACAAAAGGTTGAAATATTGGAAATTATTTGGTAAAATAAATCAGTTAATATTTACTTGTAAAAGAATATGGAGGACTAAAAAATGAGCTTAAAATCAGCTAACAAAGTTGAAACAAACGTTTATTCAGTTGAGGTTGAAATTTCTGCAGAACAGCTCAAAGAAGCTACTGTAAAAGCATACAACCAGAACAAAAAGAAAATTGCTATTCCCGGCTTCCGTAAAGGTAAAGCTCCCAAAGCAATGATCGAAAAACTCTACGGCGCAAACTTCTTCTATGAGGATGCACTTGACATTCTCTATCCCGAAGTTGTAGGTGCTGCAATCGACGAAGCAAAACTTGAAATCGTTGCTGCTCCCTATGATGTTGAAATCACAAAACTTGACGAAGAAGGCGCTGCTCTTACTCTCAAAGTTATTGTAAAACCCGAAGTTGAACTCGGCTCTTACAAAGGACTTAAAGCAGAAAAAGAAGATACAGCAGTAACTGACGAAGAAGTTGATGCGGAAATCAAAAATCTTCTTGAAAGAAATTCACGTCTTGTAACAGTTGAAGACAGAGCAGTTGAAAAAGGTGACATCACAGACATCAACTTTGAAGGTTTTGTTGACGGTGTTGCATTTGATGGTGGTAAAGGTGAAAACTTTGACCTCGAAATCGGTTCAGGTCAGTTTATCCCTGGTTTTGAAGATCAGATTATCGGTAAAAATTCAGGTGAAGAATTTGACGTTAACGTTACATTCCCCACAGAATATACTCCTGAACTTGCAGGTAAAGATGCTACATTCAAAGTTAAAGTTAACGAAATCAAGGCTAAGGAATATCCCGAACTTGACGATGAATTTGCAAAGGACGTAAGCGAATTCGATACACTTGATGAACTCAAAGCAGACATCAAAGCAAAAATCGGCGAAAGCAAAGAACAGAGATCTAAGGATGCTTTTGAATCAGCACTTCTCAAACAGGTTTGCGAAGGTGCAACTGTAGAAATTCCTCAGGTTATGATCGATGACAAAGCTCAGGAAATGAAACAGCAGACAGAACAGCAGATGGCTCAGCAGGGTCTCCAGCTTGAAATGTACCTTCAGTACATGGGACTTCCTATGGAAAAATACATGGAAGACCTCAAAGCTCAGGCTGAAATTCAGGTTAAGACTCGTCTTGCACTTGAAAAGATTGTTGAAGTTGAAGCTATTGAAGCAACAGATGCTGATGTTGATGCAGAATTTGCAAAATATGCTGAAATGTACAAAATGGATGTTGATACTCTCAAGAAGTTCATCAATCCTGAAGAACTCAAAAAAGACCTTGCTATCGGTAAGGCTGTAGATTTCGTCATTGACAATGCAAAAGTAGGCAAACCCGCTGCAAAGAAGACAACAAAGAAAGCAGCTGACGGCGAAGAGAAACCTGCTAAGAAAACAACAACAAAGAAAACTACAACAAAAAAAGCAGCTGACGGTGAAGAAAAAGCAGCAAAAAAACCTGCAGCAAAGAAAACAACAAAGAAAAAAGAAGAAGCTGCTGAATAATTAAGGCAATTTCTTCCTAAAATCTAATTATAATTATTACAGACACTTAAATTTCTTCATTACGGACAGAAAAATAAGTGTCTGTAGTCAACTTAGACGGGATTATTTCATTCCCGTCACTCTATAAAGGAGGAATACACATGAGTTTAGTACCTTATGTAGTAGAACAGACAAACAGAGGAGAACGTTCTTATGACATTTTCTCACGTCTTCTCAGCGACAGAATTATCGTTCTTTCAGATGAAGTAAACGATGCAACAGCAAGTATTGTTGTAGCACAGCTTCTTTTCCTTGAAGGTCAGGATGCAGATAAGGATATCAGCCTTTACATCAACAGCCCTGGTGGTTCAGTAACTGCAGGTCTTGCAATTTATGATACAATGCAGTACATCAAATGTGATGTTTCAACAATCTGCATGGGTATGGCTGCTTCAATGGGTGCATTTCTTCTGTCTTCAGGTGCAAAGGGCAAAAGATTTGCTCTGCCTAATAGTGAAATTATGATTCACCAGCCTCTTGGAGGTGCCAAAGGTCAGGCAACTGAAATTGAAATTGCCGCAAGACACATTCTCAAAACTAAAGAAAACCTTAACAGAATTCTTGCTGAAAATACAGGTAAACCTATTGACGTTATCGCAAGAGATACTGACCGTGACAATTTCATGAGCGCTCAGGAAGCAATGGAATACGGTCTTATTGATAAGGTTATTTACAAGAGATAATTGGAGTAAAATACTATGTCTAAGAATGATAGCACAAAAAGTTCTGTTTTTTGCTCTTTCTGTGGCAAAAGCCAGGCTCAGGTGCGTAAGATGATAGCCGGTCACGGTGTTTATATCTGTAACGAATGCGTTGACCTCTGCCGTTCCATTATTGAAGAAGAAATGGGCGTAAACAGAAGACGTGTCCGTAAGAGTGAACCTGAGGGAAGACCTCAGCTCCCTAAACCCCGTGAAATCAAGGAAAAACTTGATGAATATGTTATCGGTCAGGACGATGCGAAAGTTGTCCTGAGCGTGGCTGTCTATAACCATTATAAGCGTATCAATTCAATTGATGACGGCGATGTGGATATTCAGAAAAGTAATGTCATAATGCTGGGTTCAACAGGTGTGGGTAAAACAATGCTTGCACAGACTCTGGCTCGTATTCTTGATGTTCCTTTTGCTATTGCAGATGCAACAACTCTTACTGAAGCAGGTTATGTTGGTGAAGACGTTGAAAACATTCTTCTCAGACTTATTCAGGCTGCAGATTTTGATGTGGAAAAGGCTCAGCGAGGAATTATCTACGTTGACGAAATTGATAAAATTGCAAGAAAATCTGAAAATCCCTCAATCACACGAGATGTAAGTGGTGAAGGTGTTCAACAGGCACTTCTTAAAATTCTTGAAGGTACTGTTGCAAATGTTCCTCCTCAGGGGGGCAGAAAACATCCTCAGCAGGAATTTATTCAGATTGATACAACAAACATTCTCTTTATCTGTGGCGGTGCTTTTGACGGCATTGAAAAGATTATCGAAAAAAGAACAGGTAACAATGGTGTTCTTGGTTTCGGTGCAGATGTAAAGGGTAAGAAAGAGAAGAAAGCTGACAATATCAGAAATAAAGTTATTCATCAGGACCTTGTGAAATTCGGTCTTATTCCTGAAATTGTAGGTAGACTTCCTATTGTAACAGTTCTTCAGGAACTTGATGAAAGTGCACTTGTGAGAATTATGAGTGAACCTAAAAATGCACTTGTAAAACAGTACAAAAAACTGTTTTCGATGGATGAAGTTGAACTTATATTTGACGATGATGCACTTTGTGCCATTGCAAAGAAAACTCTTGAAAAGGAAACAGGTGCAAGAGGACTTCGTTCAATTACCGAAAACATTCTTCTTCCTGTAATGTACGACATTCCTTCTGATGAAAATGTCCGGAGAGTACAGATTACAAAAGAATGTGTAGAAAATGGCGAAAAGCCCATTGTTATTTTTAAAGAAAATTAAATAAAAACAACACCCTGTCAATTGCAAATTGACAGGGTGTCTGTTATTCTTTGATTATTTCTTATTCTGTTCTTTCGCTACCCCAGAAGAAGAGTGCTACTGTGCCGGGACCTGTGTGTGAGCCGATTGTAGTGCCGATGTTGTATATTTCAACTTTACCGTTAAGGCTTGGGAATTTTGATTCAATCAGATCTGCGACAGCTTTTGCATCTTCATAACATGCAGAGTGTGAAATATAGCATTTACCGTCATAACCGAGTCCATTTTCAGCAAACTGTTCCATTTTGTTGACGATTTCAACAATAACACGCTTCTTTTCTCTCACTTTGAAACGGGGAACAAGACGTCCTGCATTGTCCATATCGAGAAGTGGACAGATTTTAAGAACGGTACCGAACCAGCCTGAAACCTTTGAGACGCGACCACCTTTGATGAAGAAAGTAAGGTCAGTTGAGAAGAACCAGTGGTGAAGGTTAAGTCTGTTTGCTTCAGCCCAGTCTTTAACTTCATCAATTGACATTCCGCTGTCACGGAGGTCTGCAAGTTTATCCATGATAAGACCATAACCGGATGAAGCACCGAGAGAGTCTACGATGTAGATTTTTCTGTCGGGATACTTATCTTGAAGCTCTTCTTTGGCAATTCTCGCAGAGTTGATTGTGCCTGAAAGACCACTTGAAAGTGTAACGTGAAGAATATCTTTTCCTTCTTCAAGGAAGGGTGTGAAATATTCAATATATTCGTCAACATTAACCTGTGAAGTTGCAGTGTCTGCACCATCAGTCATTGCTTTGTAAAATTCATCAAAAGGTATTGTTTTGCCTAAATCATCAGAATACTGCTTCCCGTCAAGTGAAAAATGAAAACAGATGTAATTGATGTCTCTTGATTTGAAATGTTTATCTGTAAGGTCTGCTGTTGAGCAACAACTCAGAACGAAGTCAGCCATAGTTTTCGCCTCCGTAGTATGGATTATAAAAGTTATTTTCTTGACATAAATACCTACACTTGATATAATATTATAAAACATCGGCTGTATGAAGTACAAATACATTTTCAAAAATGTGTATAAATAATTATACAGAAAATAAGGAATGGTTAAATAATGAACGAAGATAAGCGTATTCAAAAAACAAAAAGAAATCTGAAGAATGTACTTATTGAACTTCTTGGAGAAAAATCTTTTGAACAGATTACAGTTAAGGAAATCTGTGAGAAATCTTCAACAAGCAGAATTACTTTTTACACACACTATGCAGATAAATATGAATTGCTTGATTCTATTTTTCAGGAATATCTTGCCTCTGCGAGAAATGAATATGCGGAATTGAACAAACTCAATAATCCTGAAAAAGACCCTATTCAGAATTTCTGCAATCTTCTTGAAAGTATTCTTGACCTGTGTCTGTCAACAATTCCTTTCCTCAACAAAACCTTTCCTGCAGATGGCTCATATATCAACACATCTTTTTATCATTATCTTTACAAATATGTTGAACACCGTGTTGAGAGAGAAAGTGCATACCTTGAATATAAATATTCCGTAAGCAGAGTTGCCTCTTTTTTGACTTATGGTTTCTGGGGATTTGTTACAAAATGCAAGGAGGAGTCTGCTCCTCTTGAGGAAATAAAGAAGGAAGCTAAAGAACTTCTTGTTTCACTTCTCCGTAACAATGTTCTTGCTAAATAAATTTTTCTTAATATATTGTAAAATCGGAAAATTTATGTTATATTATTTGGTACGTAAATTAAATTATTCAGGAGGATAAAGATGAAAAAGAAATCAAACAAACTCACTATCGGTGAAATTGCTGCTTATTCTCTCGGTTCATTGGGAAGAGAATTCAGCAACAACTGTATCAACGCATTTTTCCTGGTTTATCTCTGCATTTATCAGGGTCTTAATCCCATCGTTCTTACAGTGGCATTCGTTCTTGCAAAGCTCTGGGACGCAGTAAACGACCCCATGCTTGCAACAATCGTTAACAACACAAAGAAAAGCCGTTTCGGACGTTACCGTCCATGGATTCTTGCCGGTGCAATTGTAAACGCAATTGTTATTGTTGCAATGTTCTCACCTGTATCATTTGAAAACATTACACTCAAGTACGTTTATTACCTTGTAGCTTATGTTCTCTGGGGTATGTCATTTACAGTTCTTGACGTTCCTTTCTGGACAATGCTTCCCACAATGGCAGACTCAACAGACGAAAGAAATCAGGCAAGTTCAATGGCAAAGCTTATCGGTGGTTTCGGTGGCTTCCTTGTAGGTATGCTTGGTACATCATTCATCCTTCCCATGTTTGCAGATGAGGGTATGATGAAAGCATATCAGTATCTTGGTATGGCAACAGGCCTTGTTATGATTGTGTTCCTTCTTATCACAGTGCTTTTTGTACGTGAAAAGATTGACCTTCCTCACGAAAACGTGGGTCTTAAATACATTCTTTCAACATTCAAGGAAAATGATCAGCTCCGTGCTTATGCAGGGTCACTTAGGTTCTTCCTTATCGGTACAACAATTGCACTTTCTCAGATTCTTTATCTTTATACATACTGTTATGAAGATGGTGCAGACTATCTTCCCAAAGCATTCAGTTACACATTGTTCTGGGTTATTGCTTGTACAGGACAGGGTATTGCAATGATGTTCTACAGCTGGATTGTTAAGAAACTTCCCCGTGAAAAAATCTACGGTATTTCATTCCTTGCTTGTATCGTAAGCTATGTGCTTCTCTTTGCAGTGTTCTTCTTCCTCAAAACAGGTGAAGGCGATATGAAGATTTACTGGCTCAACACAGTCCTCGTTGCACTTTCAGGTGCCTTCCTCATGACTGCATCAGGTCTTAATCAGATCGGATCAACAGTTATGATTGCTGACGTTGTTGACTACGGTGAATGGAAAACAGGCAAACGTGGTGACAGCGTTATGTTCAGTGTTCAGACACTTATCACTAAGTTTGCAGGTGCTATTGCAGCACTTATCCTCGGTATCGGTATTGCAGTTTCAGGTCTTCCCACAATCACAGACGTTAACGTTAAAGACCTTGAAACAGAAAGCTATGCATCTGTTCAGCTCTTCACAGATGAAGACGGTAACTATCTTGTTAAGGATGACAAACTTTACGAAAATCTTCAGGCAATGGAAGAAATTGACCAGGATAAAATTGTGAAAGTTGAAGCAGATGAAGAACTTATCAAGTCAGAAGGACTTACAATTCTTCGTGCATTCATGTTCCTTACACCTATTCCTCTCACAATAATCGGTTACTTTATTTATAAGAAAAAGTATTGGCTTTATGGTGAAAAATACGATGCAGTCAAGAAAGAAATTGACGAACGTCGTACAGAAAAAGTTTAATTTTAAAAGGCGGAAATTTTTCCGCCTTTTTTCCTTAAATAAGGAGGAAAAATAATGGCAAAACTTAATTCTCATTTTGTTGTAAAAGAAAACGGAAAAGCGTATGAGGAAAATGTTTTGATTTTCGGTGATGTGCGTATTACCGTTATTCTTGACGGAGTGCTCCGAATTGAGAAAGGAACTTTTACTGATGAAATCACTCAGAGTTTCTGGAAACGAAATTGTGGTAAAGTGAAATTTTCATCTGAAAGAAAAGGTAATAAAGTTATAATTAAAACTGACAGAGCAGAATTCTGTATAAATCTCTCAAACGGAAAACCCATATATGCTAAATGCGGAAACCTTGTTTCAAAATGTAATAACAAGAAAAATTTAAAAGGCACTGCAAGAACTCTTGACCAGGCAAAAGGTGAGGTAAGACTTCTTGACGGTGTTGTGTCTTCAGACGGTGCGGCAGTAGTTGATGATACAAAATCACTTATAATTAATTCAGAGGGCGAAATTCTGCCGAGAAACGGTAAAACAAAAGATATTTATGTTTTCTGCTATGGTCATGATTATATTGAGGCAGTAAAAGCACTCTTCACTCTCTGTGGTGAAGCTCCTCTTATTCCCAAATATGTTCTCGGTAACTGGTGGAGCAGATATCATGCTTACTCTGAAGAAAGTTACATTGACCTGATGCTTGAATTTAAAAAGAGAAACATTCCTCTTACTGTTGCTACAATTGACATGGATTGGCATTGGGTAAATATCAAAAAGCAGTTCCCTGATTTCAAAGCAAAGATGGGCGATTACTATATTGTTATGCCCGGCTGGACGGGTTACAGTTGGAACACAGATCTTTTCCCTGATTACAAAAGATTTCTCTCAACTCTCCATTCCATGGGACTTAAAACAACTGTCAATCTTCACCCTGCAAGCGGTGTAAGAAGTTTTGAAGATATGTATGAAGATATGGCGAAGGAAATGAATGTTGATCCGAAAGAGGGAAAAAGAATTGACTTTGACATTACTGACCCTGAATTTGTAAATGCATATTTCAAGGTTTTACACAACCCTTATGAAGACAACGGAGTTGACTTCTGGTGGATAGATTGGCAGCAGGGAAGAAAAACAAAAACTCCCGGTCTTGATCCTCTGTGGGCACTTAATCACTTCCATTATCTTGATAAACAGAGAAACGGTGAAAGACCGATGATTTTGTCCCGTTATGCAGGTATCGGTTCTCACAGATATCCTCTTGGATTTTCGGGTGATAGTCACATGAGTTGGTCTGCACTTGATTTTCAGCCCTACTTCACTTCAACTGCCTCAAACTGCGGTTATACATGGTGGAGTCATGATATCGGTGGTCATTGCAGAGGCTCACACGATTTTGAAATGTACACCCGTTGGGTACAGCTTGGTGTGTTCTCGCCTATAGTCAGACTTCATTCAACCAACAATGACCTGAGCGGTAAAGAACCTTGGAATTACTGCAGACAGGCAGAAAATATTGTTTCAGATTTCATGAGACTGAGACACTCGCTTATTCCCTATATTTACTCCATGAACAGACGTACAAATAAAGATGGCAGAGCACTTTGCGAACCTCTTTATTATATTGAGCCTGAAAGAAAAGAAGCTTATGATTGCAGAAACGGGTTTATGTTCGGCTCTGAACTTCTTGTTTGCCCGGTAACTTCAAAAAGAGATAAGGATACATCTGTTGCAACAACTTCTGTTTATTTACCCTCAGGCAGATGGACAAATATTTTTAACGGCAAAATTTATGATGGTGGTAAAATGGTGCGTGTTTCAAGTGAACTTGAGGAAATGCCTGTTTTTGCAAAAGAGGGTGCAGTTATTCCCATGTCACTTGATGAGGGTAATTCAATCAAAAACCCCGAAAAACTTAAATTGAAGATTTACAGAGGCAATAATACTTTCACTCTCTATGAAGATGACGGAGAAACATTCTCTTATAAAAACGGAGAATACAGCGAAACTGAAATTAAAGTTGCAGAAGAAAACGGAAATCTTTCTGTTAGAATTTCAGGTGCAAAAAAATCTCCTTTCATGCCTGAAAAGAGAGAGTATGTTTTTGAAATATGTGACATTGAAAAGGCAGGAAAAATTTCTGTGAAATGTAATGGTAAAGACACAGAATATTCAGTTTCCGAAAAAGGAGAAATTACTGTTTCTTCAGAAATTGAAAACGAAATTGAAATTCTCCTTGAAAATGTTACAGTAAAAACAAATCTTCCTTATGAAAAAAGTTTTGTCAATGCACTGAGCAGATTTGACGCAAAAAATGGTAGAAAAACAAAAATTTATCTGCCGATGAAACTTATTAAAGACAAAGCAAAACTCATTAAGCATGTAAAAAAATTATCTCATGATTCACTCAGAAATCAGTTGCTTGAAATACTTGAAGATTTACAATAAAACTAACGGAGATGCAATGAAAGCATCTCCGTTAAACTTTTATTATTCGGTTTTTAAATCTTCAGGAAGATCTTTACCTTTTAATTTTTTAGCAACAAACTCTTTGTAGACACAATAGAGTACTGTACATACAGGAACACTGAAAAGCATGCCTATAATTCCGAAAGCACTGCCTCCGATTGAAACGGAAACGAGAACGAGGATTCCCGGTAAGCCCACTGTTTTGCCTACAACTTTGGGATAAATCAGATTGGTTTCAATTTGCTGAAGAACAATGATGAAAATTACAAACCAGAGTGCTTTCATGGGATCTACAAGTAAAATCAGAAGTGAGCCGATTACTGTGCCGAAAAGTGCGCCGAAAACAGGGATAAGTGCTGTGAAACCGATAAGCACGGAAATTATTGTTGCATAGGGCATCTGTAAAATAAGCATTCCTATGAAACAGAGAACACCGATTATAACAGCCTCAAGAAGCTGACCTGTTACAAACTTTGTGAAAGTATCTGATGTGAGTTTTGAAAAGCTGATAATCTTTTCTGCTTTTCTTTTCGGACGTATTGCGTAAAGAAGTTTTCTCAGATGACGTCCTATTTTTTCTTTCTGAGCAAGTACATAAAGAGAGAAGAAAACTGCAATTACAAAGTTTACAATAACCGTCACAATTGAAGTCGTGATATCAACCGTTTTGTTGATAAATGAATCGGCATAATTGTTCAGGAAATTATTGAGAAATTCACCAACTTTATTCCAATTCAGGTCTAAACTTGGTAAAACAATGTTATAATTTTCAAGAGTTTTCATCAACTTGTCAAGAAGTCCCTCAAGGTTTTTGATGTACTGAGGAAGCTGATTTGCAAAGGAAGCGATTGTTTCCACAAGCTGAGGCACAATCATGAACAGTATAAGAAAAACTGCACCGAAAACAATGAGTGTGCTGAATGTTAGACATACAGGTCTTTTGGCTTTATTGAAAAGTTTTGTCCTTTTTTTCTCAGGGACTTTGTCCCAGAGTTTTTCAAGTGGCTTTAAAATCGTATTGATAATAAAGGCAATACATGCACCGAGTAAGAATGGGGAGAAAAGGGAAAGTGTGTTTCCGATTATTCCCGTAAAAGAAGAAGTGTGATTAAGTACCCAACTGAGAAGAAGTGTGAAAGTGACAATTGTCAGCACAAACTTCATGGTTCTTTTGTTCAAAGGGATTTTTTCTTCTTCAGTGTTTTTGTTTTCGTTAAAGTCGTCTTTTTTCATGCTTTCTCAATTGTTTCGATAACAGGAAGAAAAGCGTCTGTATCTGCAAGTTCAACTGCACCTTTATCAACAAGTGAAGCCGTAGCAGGGTTAATGGGGAGTTTTGCAAGTACGGGAACGCCAAGCTGTTTTGCAATTTCGTCTGCTTTGCTTTCGCCGAAAATGTTAATTCTCTTTTTACAATCAGGGCATTCAAGGTAACTCATGTTTTCAACAACACCGATAATGGGAATGTTCATCATCTTAGCCATGTTGTAAGCTTTTTTTACAATCATTGTAACAAGGTCCTGAGGAGTTGTTACGATGATAATTCCGTCAACGGGAAGTGACTGGAAAACAGTAAGTGAAACGTCACCTGTTCCGGGAGGCATGTCTACGAACATATAGTCAACATCACCCCAGATAACTTCCTGCCAGAACTGCTGAACCATACCTGAAATAACGGGACCTCTCCAGATAACAGGTTTTTCTTCGTCATCAAGAAGAAGGTTAACGCTCATTACTTTAATGCCGAGTTTGCTTTCTCTTGGGAAAAGGCCTGAATCAGTTGCTTCTGCCATACCTTTTATGCCGAATGCTTTGGGGATTGAAGGACCTGTAACGTCAGCATCAAGAACTGCTGTGTTATAACCTTTTGTTTTTGCAGCAACTGCACACAGTGAAGTTACAAGGCTTTTACCTACACCGCCTTTGCCACTTACAATACCGATAACTTTTTTTACATTGCTCATGGGGTTTGCAGGGATGTGCAAATCTTTCTTCTCACAGTTTGAAGAACAGGATGAACAATTTCCTGAACAAGAACTACTCATTGTTTTTAGGACTCCTTTTGTTAAAAATTTACTTATATATTATATACCGATTGAATTAATTTTGCAATGTTGATATTGTATTTTTTGGTGTCATGATGTAAAATATTATCTGTAGGAAGTGATAAAAATGTACGAAACAGTAAAAAATCAGGCAAAACAGGCAATAGTTGAACTTATTGAAACAGCAAACCTTGAAAAAGGAGATATTCTTGTTGTCGGTTGTTCTTCAAGTGAAATTGCAGGGGGAGTTATAGGACACGATTCTTCGCTCTCTATGGCAGAGGCTGCATTTGAAGGCATTTATCCCGTTCTCAGAGAAAAGGGGATTTACCTTGCATGTCAATGCTGTGAGCACCTGAACCGTGCAATTATTATTGAGAAAGAAGCAGCAGATAAATACGGTTATGAAATTGTGTGCGTTGTTCCTCAACCGAAGGCAGGAGGTTCATTTGCAACAACAGCATATAAAAATTTCGAAAACCCCGTTGCACTTGAAAATGTGAAAGCAGATGCAGGACTTGATATAGGACTGACGCTCATCGGTATGCACCTTAAAAATGTTGCAGTACCTGTGCGTCTTTCAATTTCAAAAATCGGTGAAGCGCCAATAGTTGCAGCAAGAACAAGACCGAAATTTATCGGTGGTGAACGTGCAAAATACGAATAAAATAACACCTTGTCAAATTTGTGATATTGTGTTATAATATTTAAGTTAATTTTTAAATTATTTTATTTTAAGGATGGTATCTATGTCAGGACATTCAAAATGGAGTACAATCAAACGTAAAAAAGAAAAAACTGACGGCGCAAGAGCAAAGATTTTCACAAAAATCGGCCGTGAAATCGGTGTTGCTGTTAAAAACGGCGGACCCGACCCTTCAGTAAACACAAAACTCAAAGACGTTATTGCTAAAGCTAAAGCAAACAACGTTCCCAACGACAACATCGAAAGAATCATCAAAAAGGCTGCAGGTGAAGCAGGCGGAGATAACTTCGAAGAAATCGTATACGAAGGATATGGGCCCTCAGGTATTGCTGTTATCGTAGAAACTCTTACAGATAACCGTAACCGTACAGCAGGTGACGTGCGTCATTACTTTGACAAATACGACGGAAACATGGGTCAGTCAGGCTGCGTTTCTTTCATGTTCAACCGTCAGGGTGTTATCATCATCGAAGCAGAAGGCATTGATGAAGAAAAACTTATGGAAGATGCTCTTGAAGCAGGTGCAGTTGACTTTATTGCAGACGGTGATATTTTCGACATCCGTACAGAGCCTAACGATATGGGTGCAGTGCGTGATGACCTTGAAGCAAAAGGTTATTCCTACGTTTCAGCAGAAGTTGAATATGTTCCCTCAACATATACAAAGCTCACAAACGAAGATGATATCAAGAACATGACAAAAATGCTTGACATGTTTGATGATAATGATGACGTTCAGAACGTTTACCACAACTGGGAAACTGACGACGAATAATCAGGAGAAAAATTATGTTGTTTCTGCGTTACTTAATGGCGGTGATTATGTTGATTCCTAATATTATAGGTTGTGTTTTTAATGACTATGCTTTCCCGGCAATCAGCCGTGAGGGTGCATATCTTTTCTGCTATTTTGTAGGTAATGAAACAGAACAGCAGAGAATACATCTTGCAGTGAGTACAGATGGTTATAATTTTGACGCTCTTAATAAAAATGAGCCTGTGATTATTCAGGAAAAGGGCAAAAAATGTGTCCGTGACCCATATATTTTTAAAGGTCAGGACAATTGTTACTATATCATCGGTACAGACATGAACGCTCTTGAAGGTTGGACTTCAAACCATGCACTTGTAACATGGAAGTCAACTGACCTTGTCAACTGGACAGATGAGACAATCATTGACATAAGAGATTTAGGCGGAGAATTTGCAAATACCACAAGAGCATGGGCACCTCAGGCAATCTGGGATGCAGACAAGGAAATGTACATGGTCTATTGGGCACATTCAACTGTAGAAAATGACATTGCAGGTCACTACTACGCTTACACAAAAGATTTCAAAACCTTTGAAACTGTACCTCAGCCTCTTTACGGCAGAGAAGGAATTCAGTGTATCGATGCTGATATCATCTACAACGAAAATGATGGTTACTACTACCTCTATTTCAAGCATGATGAAGACCAGACAATTGCCTATGTGAAATCAAAAAATCTCACAGGTCCTTACGATACAGAACCTGTTGTGTGTTCACTTTCGAAACACGGTGTTGAAGGCAGTACAATGTTCAATATCACAGGTACAGACGCATGGGTGATGCTGATGGATGAATACGGCACAGGTCACTTCTTTGCACAGATGACAAGGGATTTTGAGACCTTCAAAGCAGTAAATCCCAGAAGCTATAAAATGGACCATTTAAGTCCCCGTCATGGCTCAATTGTTGCTATTTCTATGGAAGAATATGAGAGACTTGTTGAGCATTACGGAATTGAAAAATAAAAGTATAAAAACTGTTTCATGGTTTTCTGTGGGACAGTTTTTTGTTATGTTGACATGGATATTTTAAGATGTTATAATTTCAAAAAAGCATATTAAGGAGAAGTTTCAATGAAAATACTTAAAATGTTTGCTGCGATTTTTCTTGTGGTATGGTATTTCCCCGGCTGTTTTACTGCAGCAGGTGAACAGGTTGCAAAAAACATTGAATATCAGAATGAGAGAATGGAATATCTGAAAAATGAATATTACGCATCATATACTCCTTGTGATGAAAGCAAATTTACGGCTTTTGATATTGAAGAAGCTTTTAAAAAAGGTGTGAAGTTCAATGAAGTGCAGTTTCTTTCAACTCACAACAGCTATCAGATTACTGCCACCGAGGAATACAGAAATTTTTTTACGGCTCTCAGTGACCTGACCTTTGGACTAATAAAAAGAGAAACAGCAGAGTTTAATATGGATAGTCTTACCGAACAACTTGAAGTTGGTATAAGAGGACTTGAAATTGATATTGAAACTGTTGACAAAGACGGAGACGTAAGTTTTATTGTTACACATAACCCTCTTTTGGATAATACATCAAGCTGTTATGATTTTGAAAAGGCACTTGAGGAAATAAAAATGTGGTCCGATAATAACCCCGGACATTTACCGGTGACAGTTATCATCGAACCTAAAAAAGGTGTTGTTCCTGTGAACAATATGAAAAATTACAGTCTGAAATATGCACAAAAAACAGATGAACTTATCCGTGAGGTAATGGGAAAAACACTTCTTACACCTGAGGATATGATGGGTGATTATGAAAGTTTCAAAGAAATGCGTGAAAATGACGGCTGGCTTCCTCTTGAAAAAACTATGGGAAAAGTCCTTTTTCTGCTTCACGATACCACCATTACATCAGAGTATATAAATCAGGATAAATCTGTTAAAACTCAGGCAATGTTTCCTATGCTGAGATATGCTGACAGAAAAAAGGATTACGCATCTTTTATTATTGACAATAATCCCAAGGATGCACTTTCTCACGAAGAAGAATCAATTGATAAATATAATCTTATTGTCAGAATAAGACCTGATTCATTCCCGAATTTCAGCGATGAAAAATACGAAAAAGCCAATCTTTGTAAAGCGCAGATAGTTTCAACAGACTTTCCGCCAATAAAAGGAGAAAGCAAATATCACGTGTATTCATTTAATGGACATACTGTAAAGTTACAGCAAAATCTTAAATGATTCACAAAAAAAGGCTCCCCTTGAAAAATAATTCAAGGGGAGCTGTCGTTTAAGTTTAAATTCCGTTTTTGTCAAACTGAAGAACTGTTTCAAGTGTGATTTTAAAACCGGCTGTAATTGCTTCTTCATCAAGAATGTCTGCTGTGTCAAGACGTGTGTGGTAATATCTTGCGGGTGTGGGGTCCATTGCAATGAAACTTGCTGCAGGAATTCCTGCCTGTGAAAATGCTGCAGCATCGGTTGAACCAAGGTCGATTGTGCCC
>JAZRNJ010000118.1:0-2852 GCA_045648125.1 Acutalibacteraceae bacterium | reverse complement strand
TTCTCATGGCAGGCATCATGCTTGTATCATTTGCAGCATGTGGCGACAACAACAATGAAGAAGAAACAACAGAACCCGAAATCACAACAGCAGCTCCCGTAGATGCAGAAGGCGAAGAAGCAACAGAAGCTCCTGAAGTAGAAAACGAAACAGAAGCTGAAGAAGTTACTGAAGAAGGCGAAACAGAAGCTGAAGAAGCTACAGAGGCTGAAGAAGAAACAGAAAAAGAAGAAGCTACTAAAAAAGAAGACAAACCTTCTAAAGAACCCGCAACAAAGAAACCCGCTAAAGAAGAAGGTGCAAAACCTGTTTCACAGTGGTCAAAACAGGAAATCCTTGATTACTACAACAAAGCAGTTGTAGCAACAGATGAAAAGGCTCCTCAGGGTGCATCAAAGATGGTTCTCGGTTACGGCGGTAAGATTACAGCTGACGGCGGTCTCGGTAGCGTTCTCGGTATTGTATCTCCCATCATCGACGATACTCTTAAGAGAAATTCATCATCAACAACTAACATTCCCGGTTACGGCGAAATCAAGATGGAAGACCTTAAGTCAATCAAAGCTACAGAAAAGAATGGTGTTATCACAGTTGAACTCGTAGGTAAAGAACAGACAGACGGCCCCAAAGCTGACGGCTCAGCAGGTCCTGTAGGTCGCGTTATCGGTACACTTGGTAACATCGAAGGTGCTCTTAACGAACTCGGTGCAGAAATCACAAGAGGTAAAGAAACAGTTGAACTTACTTACACAGATGTAACAGTAAAAGCTAACATCGATGCAAAATCAGGTATAATCACAAGCGGTACATGGCATTATCTTGTAAACATCCTTGTTAAGGATGCTGACATCAAACTTGTTGTTAAACTTGGTGTTAAGAACCTCAGAGCAGCTGTTGACTACACAGTTACATTCTAATTTTTCTTAAAATTTGAGACTATATCCGAAAGGGTATAGTCTTTTTTTGTGTGTATAATTTGTCGTAACACCATATATTGTGTAATTTTGGAAACAAAAAATTAAAATTTGTTAACTTTTCATTAAACACTTGATTTTTTGTAATTTTTTTGTTACTATTATATGGCACAGAGTGTGCGGAATTAAACTATGGAAGTATTATTACGTGGAGGGAAACGAAACGTGAGTAAAACAAAAAGATATTTATCTGTATTTTTAGCAGCACTTATACTTATTCTCAGTGTAAGTATCGTAAATGTTTTCGCTGCAACAACAGGTGATGTAAACGGTGACGGCAATGTAAATATCAGCGACGTACAGGCAGTGTTCAGTCATGTTTCAGGTGAAAGTGAACTGTCAGAGGAAGAATTTAAAAAGGCTGATGTAAACAAGGATGGCAATGTTAATATTGCCGATGCTCAGAAAATTTTTAATATTGTTCTCGGAAAAGAAGATGAACAAACAACCGAAGGCAAATTTGTAATCACAACTTATGGTTGGGGTCATGATATCGGCATGAGCCAGAATGGTGCAAACCTCTATGCTAAAAATGATGGTGCAGATTGTGCCTGGATTTTAGACCACTATTTCCCGGGAACAACACTTGTAGAAAGTGATGACAATGCTCCTGAAAAAGTAAAATACAATGGCAAAGAGTATTCAATGAGAGATTATCTTGCAGGTGCTCTTTATGCAGAAATGGGTCCCTCTTTCCATAAAGAGGCACTCAAAGCACAGTGTATTGCAATTTATACATACGGTAAGTATCACGGCAATTTCGGAATAGATTTCGTTGCTAATGATCACGCATTGAACACAGATGTTAAGAATGCAGAGAAGAGCGATGTTATATATGAAATTGTTGATGAAGTGATAGGACAGTACCTTACTTTTGACGGCAAGGTTGCACTTACTGTTTATTCAGCAACTTCAGCAGGTACAACAGCAAAATGCTCTGATATCTGGGTTCAGGATCTTCCTTATCTTACACGTGTTGAAAGTAAATATGACTATACAGCACCCGGCTATGAGAAGAAAGTAACATATACTGAAGAAGAAATGAAGTATAAACTTGAAAATATTTTCGGTGTAACTCTTTCCTCAGACCCTGAAAGCTGGATTGAGATTATTTCTCACGATGAAGCGATTGACGAAAACATCGGACATGCGCTTTCTGTTTCAATTGACGGACAGAAAACAATCAAGGGCGCAAGACTTTACGAAAAACTCGGTCTTCGTTCACCTTGTTACACAGTTGAATATATTTAAAAAATTCTGCATCAGTTTTTTTGACTGATGCAGTTTTTATTTGTAAAACTCATTGAAAAAGTAATTTAAGTGTGCTAAAATACTCCTATAAGTAAAAAGCAAGGAGAAATGAAAAATGGCACAACTTAAAATGTATTGGAAAAGACAACAGCCTCAGCCTATCGTACTTCCCGAAGGTTTTACTGTTTCTAACTATAAAGACGAAAGTGATATTCCTGCGTGGATTGAAATCTGCAAAAACGGACTTGTAGGAGAAGACGCAACAGAAAAAAATTTCCAGGATGCTATCATAGGTTGTGATGACCTTATTCCGGAAAAAGACCTTTTCTTTATTGATTACAATGGCGAACACGTAGCAACAACTGCTGTAATTTATCATCCTGATAAAAATATGGGACATGTTCACATGGTTTCAGTAAGAAGTGATATGAGAGGCAAAGGTCTCGGTAACGTGCTTAACCAGATTGCAGTTAACAAGCTTTATGATGATGGTTGCGATTATGCTTTCCTTACAACAGATGAATGGAGAAAAGCTGCAGTAAAAAGCTATCTTTCATATGGTTTTCAGCCTGTTGAATACGACGAAGGTATGTATGACCGCTGGGTTGCAGTTATGAAAGAATACGG
>JAZRNJ010000117.1:0-8950 GCA_045648125.1 Acutalibacteraceae bacterium | reverse complement strand
GTGTCTTGTGCCGATGATTTTTGTACCTGTGTCACCGAAAAGCTTCTGTACTGCTTTTGCCAGGTCACCTATTGTTGAAGCAGGGGATTTCTGAACAAAAAGGTCACCGGGGTTTGCGTGTTCAAAAGCAAACTTAACAAGATCAACAGCTTCGTCAAGGTTCATGAGGAAACGTGTCATGTTGGGGTCGGTGATTGTAATAGGTTTACCTGCTTTTATCTGGTCGATGAAAAGAGGAATAACGCTGCCACGGCTGCACATAACGTTGCCGTATCTTGTGCAACAGATTACAGGACCACCGTTTTCAGCAGCAACACGTGCGTTTGCAGTTACAACGTGTTCCATCATAGCCTTTGAAATGCCCATTGCATTGATAGGATAAGCAGCCTTATCAGTTGAAAGGCAGACAACCCTTTTAACACCTGTTTCCATTGCAGCGTGAAGCATGTTATCTGTGCCCATAACATTGGTTCTGACTGCTTCCATGGGGAAAAATTCGCAGGAAGGAACCTGTTTGAGTGCTGCTGCATGGAAAACAAAGTCAACACCCTTCATAGCGTCTGTAATTGACTGCTTGTCTCTTACGTCACCTATGTAGAATTTAACCTTTTCAGCATATTCGGGGAACTTAAGCTGAAGGTCGTGACGCATATCATCCTGCTTTTTTTCGTCACGGGAAAAAATTCTTATCTGTCCTATATCTGTTGAGAGAAAGTGCTTGAGAACAGTGTGTCCGAATGAACCTGTTCCGCCTGTGATGAGAAGAGTTCTGTCTTTAAACATTTATCTTCTTCCTTTCATATAAAATCATAATTAATCGATTTATTGTATCATACATCTTTTACTTTGTCAATTTTTCAGCAATATAACAAGTGTTGCAAATAAGATTGATTTGTGATATAATTATCAGGACTATAATTATGTATAGTATAATTTGTTTTTATAAAAACTTATAGGATGTGGAAAATTGTGTTAAAAGGACTTTCGATGAAAGAGCGTTTGCTGATTATCAGAAATTCATTTTTAATTGCATTGATGGATTTTGTCTGCATTGCAGGGTCATTTTTCTTAGGCCTCTGGGTCAGATATGATTTCAGTTTCAATGCTATCCCTTATGATTTCAAAGCAGAATATCTTTGGTTTGCAGCATTGTGGGGAGTTCTTAGTGTTGCCGTTTTCATTGTTTTCAACCTGTACAAAAGTGTATGGACTTTTGTAAGTACCGATGAATTTTTCAGGATAGTAGTTTCCTACTTTGTTCTGGGACTTCTTGGCGTTATCGGCATTGTAACAGGACTTTTCACCATGCCTTATTCATGTTACATAATCGGTTTTGTCCTCAGTTTCTGCCTTATTGTGGGAATCAGATTTTCTTACCGTTTTATAAGACAGGTAAGACTTCATTTTATACGCAACAGTTCAGATAACAACAAGAAAAATGTTATGATTATCGGTGCAGGTATGGCAGGCCGTGCACTTATTACCGAGTTCAAAAACAGTGAACACATCCGTGACCGTGTAGCATGTGTTATTGACGATAACCCTCAGAAAAGAGGCAAAATGATTGGTGGTGCACCAATTGTCGGCAACAGACATGACATTCCTGAAGCAGTAGAAAAATATAAAATTGACAAAATTATCTATGCCATTGCTGCAAGTGATGCTGACACAAGAAAACAAATTCTTGATATCTGCAGTAAAACAGGCTGTCAGGTTCAGGTTCTTCCTGCCGTTTATCAGCTTGTAAACGGAAATGTCAGCGTAGGTAAACTGAGAAAAGTTGATGCTCAGGATTTGCTTGGCCGTGACCCTATCAGAGTAAACATGGACGAAATTTTTGAGTTCATTTCAGGCAAAGTTGTTATGGTAACAGGCGGTGGCGGTTCAATAGGAAGTGAACTCTGCCGTCAGATTGCACGTTCACATCCGAAACTCCTTATTATTTTTGACATTTACGAAAACAACGCCTATGACATTCAGATGGAACTTCAGAGAGAATGTCCCGGACTTAACTTAGAGGTTCTTATCGGTTCTGTAAGAAATACAGCACGTCTTGATTATGTTCTCGGCACATACAAGCCTGACCTTGTTTTCCATGCAGCAGCACATAAACACGTTCCTCTTATGGAAGACAGTCCCAACGAAGCAATCAAAAACAACGTTTTCGGTACATACAAAATGGCTTGTGCAGCAGCAAAATACGGTGTAAAGAGATTTGTACTTATTTCAACAGATAAAGCAGTTAACCCCACAAATATTATGGGTGCTTCAAAACGTCTTTGCGAAATGGTTGTTCAGATGATGAACAGACAGTCTTCCACCGAGTTTGTGGCAGTACGTTTCGGCAATGTATTAGGTTCAAACGGCAGTGTTATTCCCCTCTTCAAAAAGCAGATTGAAGCGGGTGGTCCCGTTACGGTTACTCACCCTGATATTATCCGTTACTTCATGACAATCCCTGAGGCTGTAAGCCTTGTTCTTCAGGCAGGTTACTATGCAAAGGGTGGCGAAATTTTTGTTCTTGATATGGGCGAACCCGTGAAAATTGATACAATGGCAAGACAGCTTATCCGTCTTTCAGGTTTTGAACCTGATGTTGATATCAAGGTTGAATACACAGGTCTCAGACCCGGTGAAAAACTTTATGAAGAACTTCTTATGAAAGAAGAAGGTATGCAGGATACCGAAAACAAACTTATCCATATCGGTAAACCTATTGAAATGGATGACGAGCTTTTCAAAAAACAGCTGGTTCTTCTTGATAAGGCTGCAAAAGATGAAAAGAGTGACATCAAGTCACTTGTTGAAGAAATTGTTCCCACTTACAAGAGAAAGAAATAAGGAGAGAATTTCACTATGTACAGTAAATTTTTCAAAAGACTTATTGACATTGTTCTGTCAGGACTCGGAATTATTTTCCTCTCACCCGTTTTTCTCATTCTGGCCCTTGCAATTAAAATTGATGACCCGGGCCCCGTATTTTTCAAACAGAAAAGACTTACAATCCACAAAGAATATTTCGGTATTCTTAAATTCCGTACAATGAAAATGGAAACTCCCAAGGATATGCCTACCCATCTGCTTGAAAATCCCGAGCAGTATATTACAAAGGTGGGTAAGATTCTGAGAAAAACTTCTCTTGACGAACTGCCTCAGCTTTTCAATATTTTCAAAGGTGAAATGTCAGTTATCGGCCCTCGTCCTTGTCTGTGGAATCAGTACGACCTTATTGAAGAAAGAGATAAGTACGGCGCAAATGATGTCCGTCCCGGACTCACAGGCTGGGCACAGATTAACGGCAGAGACGAACTCCCCATTGACGTTAAAGCAAAGTTTGACGGTGAATATGTTGAAAGAATGAGCCTTATATTTGACATAAAATGCTTCATCGGAACAGTATTTTCCGTGCTTAAATCTGACGGCGTTGTTGAAGGCGGTACAGGTGAGCTTGAAAAGGAGAAACAGAAAAAATGAAAAACATTCTCATAACAGGTTCAGGCAGTTACATCGGCATGTGTTTTGAAAAGTACATAAAAGAATTTTCCGACTATACTGTGGAAACTCTTGACATGATAAACCCTGAATGGGAAAAGAAAGATTTTTCTTCTTTTGATGTAATTTACCATGTTGCAGGTATTGCCCACAGAAAAGAGACTGAAGAAAACGCACAGCTTTATTACGATGTCAACCGTGACCTGACAATTAAAGTTGCAGAAAAAGCAAAAAGAGAAGGCGTGAAACACTTCATTTTCCTCAGTTCAATGAGCGTTTACGGAGTTGAAGAGGGCGTTATTACAAAAGGAACTCCACCAAGCCCTAAAAGCAATTACGGCAAATCAAAAATTCAGGCAGAAGAAAAACTTGAAAAACTTGCAGATGAAAATTTCCTTATATCAATTATGAGACCTCCCATGGTTTACGGTGACGGTTGCAAAGGTAATTATCAGATGCTTGTGAAATTTGCAAAAATGCTTCCCGTTTTCCCTGATTTCAAAAATGAGAGAAGCATGGTACACGTTGATAATTTAAGTAAGTTTGTTAAAGATTTGATTGACAGCGAAAAAGAAGGACTTTTCTTCCCTCAGGATGAAAATTACACATGCACTTGTCAGATGGTCAAAGAAATCGGCAAAAGCATGGGCAAAAACATAAAACTCCTGAAAATTATGAACCCTGCAGTGTCTATACTCAGAAAGTTTACAACCGTAGGCAAAAAAGCTTTCGGAGATTTAATTTATAAAATTGAAGATTAAACAAAAAAGAGTAATTATTTAATAATATTAAAACCAACGGAATAACATAAGGGAGGGTCTCTGTACCCTCCCTTTTTTAAGTAATAAGTAATAGTGAAGAGGTAAGAAGTTTGCCTCTGCGACGCGATTATATTTTATTGCATCGATTAAACATCGTAGGGGTCATTCACGAATGACCCGTAATAAATTTTCATGAAACCTGACGGGCAATTCATGAATTGCCCCTACGAATATACACATTAAATCAACGGCTATAACGTAGGGCGAGGGCTTGCTCTCGCCGCAAAAATATGATGAACCTGACGGCAGGACCAAGGCCCTGCCCTACGGTGTGAAAATAAATATACAGGTAAATTATAATTTATCTGCACATATAAAAAATACGGGTTCATTGAACCCGTATTTTTTATCATTTAAATATTTCTTTTAAGTATTTTACTGAGTTTGCTGCGTCTCTGTCAAGTTCTTCGATTGATGCACCTTTTGAAAGGTCTCTCCAGATTGAAACGTCCTGACCCACTTTACCGCCCATACGGACAAAAGGTTCCATAATAACGTAGCCGTCATAACCGATTTCTTTCAGAGTATCGCCGATTGCTTTCCAGTCCATTCTGCCGCCCGGTCCGGGACATCTTCTGTTCGCTTCACCAACATGGAAGTTACCCAGCGTTCCTTTTGTAAGTCTGATAGCCTCAACAATTGAATCCTCTTCAATATTCATGTGGAAAGTGTCAAGCATTGATTTTACGTTAGGTTTGTCAACTGCTTTAACGTAGTCAACATCTTCGTAAGCTTCGTTAATCATGTAACCTTCAAAACGGTTGAGGGATTCCATGCAGAGAGTAACACCGTGGTCTGCTGCAATATCTGCAAGTTTTCTCATGTTTCTGATACTGCGTTCAGTATCAGCTTTTTTATCAAATCCTGATTTGAAATCAACGGGCCAGTATGAGTAAAGTGCACCGCCGATACGGTCAATACCTGCAAGTTCCATTTTGTTGAAAACGTCTTTATAGAATTTGAATGCGTTCTCAACAAGTTCTGTGTCAGGAGATGCAAGGTTATGTTCAGGTCTGGGTCCGTAACCACCTGAAAGGAGCATTCCGTGGTCCTTGGCAATAATTTTCAGTTCTTTAAAATATGATTCAGGTTTTGTGTGGAAGTCACCGCAAGGTACTTCTAAAACGTCAAAACCCAGCTTTGAACATTTATCAATGTAAGGGACACAGTCTCCTCCCCATTCTTTTTCCCAATAAGCGTAGTAAATACCGAATTTCATAATAAAAATCCCTCCGAAAGTTTCTATGGTATTAATATATCATTTTTTTTGGTGTTAGTCAATGTATATGCTTTTGTGACTTTTTCAGAGAAAATCAGGAAATTTTTCAAATGTGTTGAAAAAAAGTGAGAAAGTGATATAATTAAAATACAAAATATATTTGTGTGAAGAAACATGTGCTTCTTCGCATAAAGAAAGTGTGGGAATTAAAATGAATATACGCAAATGGCCTCTTTGGGCAAAAATAGGTTTGCCGGTAGTAATCCTGGTTGCGATTACATTGGCAGTATTGTTCTCAACAGGAAAAATAGGTTCTCAGCCAACATCACAGAACATTGATGTAACACAGGAAGGACAGGTTTCTGTTCCCGATGTAGTAGGTAAAACTATGGAAGAAGCAGAAAAAATCCTGACTGAAAAAGGTCTTATATACATAATAAAAGACAAAGCAGAAAGCGACAAACCTGAGGGCACAGTAATACTTCAGTCACCTGATGCATCAAACATTGCAGATGCAGGAAGTACAGTAGAGCTTATCATCAGCCAAGGCAAAGGAAAAGAAATTGTAGTTGATGTAAAGGGTAAACCCATCGAAGAAGCAAAGGTAATACTTGAAGAATTAGGCTTTGTTGTAAAAATTGAAGAAAAAGAAGACAAAGAAGTAGCACCCGGTTCTGTTATTTCACAGAGCGTTGAAGGTGAAGAGAAAGAAAAAGGAACAGAAATTATACTTGTGGGAAGTATCGGTTCAGAAGAAATAGATACAAGCAAAACAGTAAAAGTTCCTGATCTTATGGGCAAAACTTATGAAGAAGCCATAAAAGAATTATCAAAGAAAAACCTTTATTACAGCAAAGAAGAAGTGAACAATGCATCTTTGCCTGAAAACACAGTAATCGGAATGAACCCCGGTGCAGGAGAAGAAGTAAAAGCAGGTACAACAATCAAAATAACTGTTAATCACGTCTCAAAAAAATTGGTGATAAAGGATTATTCATACAAAACTCTTGAAAGTGCAAAAGCAGAGCTTGAGGCACAGGGATTCAAAGTAAATGTGAAATACGAAGAAAACAAAAAAGTATCAGCAGGTACAATAATCAGTCAGAAACCTGCCGGTGGAGAATCTGTAAAAAAAGGCTCAGAGGTAGTGCTGACAGTAAGTAAGGGATACACCAAAACAGTACCTGATGTAAAAAATATGAAACTTGAAGACGCACAGAAAAAACTTACCGACAGTGGCTTTGCAAGTAAGGTTCTCAAATATGAAGCAAGTAACACAGTAGGCGAAGGCAAGGTAATTTCACAGAGCATTGCTGCAAATACAAAAGCAGAACAAGGAACTGTGGTAGGACTTGTGGTAAGTGCAGGTATGACAGAAAAAGAAACAGAAAAGGAAACAAAACCCGCACCTGTAACATTGACTGCATTATCAATAAAATCACAGCCTTCCAAAACAACATATTATGTCGGTGACAGTTTCAGCAAATCAGGTCTGGCAGTAACTGCAAAATACAGTGACGGAACAACAAAGGATGTAACAGCAAAGGGTAAACTCAGTTCACCCGATATGTCAAAAAGCGGTACAAAGACAGTTACAGTATCTTACGAAGATAAGACTGCTAAATTCACAATCACCGTAAAATCAATTGAAATATCCCTCAACAAAACAAGTCTTTCTGTAAAAGTAGGAGAAACAGGCAAAATTTCAGCCACCACAACTCCCTCAGACTGTGAAGTAACATGGGAAAGCAACAACAAAAACGTAGCAACAGTATCAAACGGTACAGTTACAGGTAAAGCAACGGGCAATGCAACAATAACAGCAACTATCAAAAGAGGCTCAGAAACAAAGAAAGCAACCTGCAGTGTGTCAGTTACATCAGGTGACGTATCTGTAAAAGGTGTAACAATCAGCGAAAGCAGTAAAAAAGCAAAAGTTGGTGACAGCTTCACACTTACTGCAACAGTAACACCCACAAATGCAACAAATCAGAAACTCACTTGGTCAAGCAGTAACACATCTGTAGCAACAGTATCATCAACAGGTAAAGTAACTGCAAAAGCAGCCGGTACTGCAAAAATCACAGTTAAAACAGAAGATGGCAATCATACAGCAACATGTAGCGTTACTGTTGAAAAAGCAGCAGAAAAAGTGAAATTATCAAAAATTGAAGTAACAACAAAACCCTCAAAAACAACATACAATGTGAACGACACTCTGAATACATCAGGAATGGTGGTTACAGCAACATACAGTGACTCAAGCACTAAAAAAGTTACAGGATACAAATGCTCTCCCGAAAAACTTACAAGTGCAGGTACACAGACAATCACAGTAAGCTATAAGGAAGATTCTGTGGAAAAAACAACAAGTTTCACAGTAACTGTGAATGCTAAGCAGAACGTTTCAAAGGGCAAGGTGCATATTACGATAACACCCAATAAAACAACTGCATCACGTGGTGATGAAATCACATACACAGTTACATTGGAATCAAAAGAGAAACTTGCTTCAATGGCATTTACAACAGTATTCTCTGATGGTTTGAGTTATGTTGACAATTCAGGACTTATTGACCCCAATGCAAAATCAAAACTTGGCTTTGATGCTATTGACTGGACAGAATGGTCTTCAAGAAGCGGAGCAGGAAAAGGTGAAAACTATATCAACGGTTATGCCTCAGCTCCCAAATCATCCGGCTCAACAGTAATCTGTACTTTCAAAGCAAAAATAGCTGACAATGCAGCAAAAGGTGACTATACAGTAAAACTTACAGGACTTGATGAATTCTGCAATCTCGATTGGGAAATGATTGAGCCAAGCGAAATTACTATCGAAACAGTCCCCGTAAAAGTGTCATAATGACAAAGACTTTATAACTGAAAAATTATAATTTAACCCCTGATTCAGGGTGCATAAAACTGCACTGTGAGTCAGGGGTTGTCTTTATGATAAATGTTTTTCACAGGAAAGGAACAACAGTTAATTTGCTTGTAAAAATTAAGGTTGACCCATCGTTGCAGATGTACTGATTATGCAAAACAACAATGCCTTTACAAAATTTATCTGCTGTATATTGTTTATAAAACCAATGCATATCCTCTTGACAAGAAATGATTTTTGATTTATAATAGTCGATGTTATTAAATAACACCTGCCGGTGTGGCGGAATAGGCAGACGCAAGGGACTTAAAATCCCTCGGTGGCAACATCGTACCGGTTCAAGTCCGGTCACCGGCACCAAAGACAAGTGAGATACTTCTGTATCTTGCTTGTTTTTTTGTTTGTTCTGTTATCGGACTTGAACCGCATCGGCGAAGCCGATTTCAATTGTTGCCCTGACGGGGCAAAGCGAAGCGAGCACCCGTCAAGTCCGGTCACCGGCACCAAAAACAAGTGAGATACTTCTGTATCTTG
>JAZRNJ010000116.1:0-4522 GCA_045648125.1 Acutalibacteraceae bacterium | reverse complement strand
TATAAGGTCACGCTTTGCGCTTTCGGGCATTTCTTTGTTTGCGGTAACAATGTTTTCAAGAAGAGCATTGTTGATTTCAAAGTTGTTTCTGCCCTGTTCAAAAGTGATGCCGAAAACCTGCTTGGTTTCCTGTACTTCGGGTACATAATCGGGGTCAATTTTAACTATATTATAGTTACCCTTTCTCTTGGTTTTTAAAATTTCGAGCGCTTCACCGGTATAACCGGGGGCAATAACACCATCGGAAACCTCACGCTTAATAAGCAAAGCAGTTGTCTTATCGCAAACGTCAGAAAGTGCTACCCAGTCACCAAAGGAGCACATTCTGTCGGTGCCGCGTGCTCTTGCATAAGCGCATGCAAGAGGAGATTCGTCAAGACCTTCAATATCATCAACAAAGCAAGCCTTTTTGAGTGTATCGCTCATTTTGATACCTACTGCTGCTGATGTGGGGCTGACGTGCTTGAATGATGTTGCTGCGGGCATACCGAGAGCTTCTTTAAGCTCCTTTACAAGCTGCCAGCTGTTGAATGCATCAAGGAAGTTGATATAACCGGGTCTGCCGCTGAGAATTTCGATAGGAAGCTCAGTGCCGTCTGCCATATAAATTTTAGCAGGCTTCTGATTGGGGTTACAACCGTATTTAAGTTCAAATTCTTTCATACTCTGCCTCCTGAATTATTTGTTCTTATTTACAATTCTTGTTTCTGCTTCACCTGATTCAATGTCGATATATCTTACGAAAAGTGAAACTTTATTATCTTCGTTGAGATTTGTCCAGATAAGGTCTGTAAGTTCATCAATTGAAACATCGGGAAGTTCAAGAGTTTTGGGTTCACCTTCAAATGAGGGAAGAGGATTTCCGTCACAGTTATATGTATGGATAAACTTTGCTTTACCTGCAATGGGGTTTGAATAAGCATAAGTAAATCTTTCACATGATGAGTCGTCACCTTCAGCACTCTTAAGAATTGACATTGCATAGTTCATGCCGTCATTTTCAAGTCGGATAATACCTGAAATTCTGGGAGTGAAGTTGGGTTTATCATCTTCAAATTCTCTTGTGCGAAGAGCCTGTTCAAATGTCATCTGCTTATCCATAAGTTCATAAAGAGTATCTGTCTGGTCACCGTTTGTAACGATTGTTTTGTTACCGAGAACTCTTACGGGATAATAAATGATAAGATGAGGGTCAGTCATTTTTGATTCATCAAAAGCCTTTGTTCTCATTGCATCACCTTCTGCAACAAAAACACGGTTACGGCTGTTTTCACTTCTGCCCATAATGAAATAAGCAGTTACAGCTTTTTTTGAGTCAGCACTTTTGCCGATTATAATACCTCTGCCGTGGTAAGCAAGAGAGTTAAGTTCATTTGCAATAGTTTTGATTTCCATATCATCAGTTCCTTTCGCCAAGATTAGGATATGATTACTATATCGTTTTCAACTGTAATTCTGTCTTCACAGAAAAGTTTTACAGCCTCGGGAAGAATTTTCCATTCTGCTTCTTCCATTATTCTTTTCTGAAGAATTTCGGGTGTATCACCCTGCTTTACTTCAACTGCTTTCTGAAGAATTATAGGACCTGCATCACATTCAGGAGTTACAAAATGCACAGTGGCACCTGAAACCTTTACACCTTTTTTCAGTGCTTCTTCGTGAACATGAAGTCCGTAATAGCCTTTTCCGCAGAATGAGGGAATGAGGGCCGGATGAACATTCATAATCCTGTTGGGGAATGCTTCATAAACTTGTTCATCAATTATTGTAAGGAAACCTGCAAGAACAACAAGGTCAATTTTTTCATTAACAAGAGTTTCTGTCAATGCTTTTGAATAAGATGCGATGTCCTCATAATCTTTTCTTGCAAGGACTATACCCTTGATACCTGCGTTTGCTGCTCGGTCCAGTGCAAAAACACCGGGTTTTGAAGCCACAACAAGGGTTATTTCGCTGTCAGAGAACATTCCTGTTTTCTGACAGTCAATAAGAGCCTGAAGATTTGTACCGCCACCTGAAACAAGCACGGCAATATTCTTTTTACTCAATGATAACACCCTCTTCAGAGGCAACAACTTCGCCGAGAATGTAAGCATCTTCACCGTTTGCACGGAGAATTTCAAGTGCTTTATCAGCATCTTCTTTATTTACAACAATGCTCATACCAACACCCATGTTGAATGTGTTGAACATGTCTCTTTCAGGAATGTTACCTGTTTCGGCAATAAGTTCAAAAATAGGAAGAACCTGAACGTCACTTCTCTTGATTTTTGCGCCAAAACCTTTGGGAATACTTCTCGGAATATTTTCGTAGAAGCCACCACCTGTGATATGTGAAATAGCCTTAACTTTTACTTCTTCAAGAAGTGCAAGAACAGGTTTTACATAAATCTTTGTGGGAGTGAGGAGTGTTTCACCGATTGATTTACCACCGAGTTTTTCGTTGGGAGTTTTGATATCGTTGTTTTCAACATCGAAAACTTTTCTTACAAGTGAGAAACCATTTGAGTGAACACCGCTTGATTTAAGAGCGATAATTGCATCCCCTTCTTTTACTGTAGAGTTATCAACAACTTTTTCTCTGTCAACAACACCTACTGAGAAACCTGCAAGGTCATATTCGTCGATGGGATAGAAACCGGGCATTTCTGCTGTTTCACCGCCGATAAGTGATGCACCTGACTGCACACAGCCTTCTGCAACACCTGAAACGATACTTGCGATTTTTTCGGGAACGTTCTTACCGCATGCAATATAGTCAAGGAAGAACAAGGGTTTTGCACCGCAGCAGATGATATCGTTAACGCACATTGCTACGCAGTCAATACCTACTGTGTCATGTTTATCCATAATAAATGCAAGTTTAAGTTTTGTGCCAACACCGTCTGTACCGCTTACAAGAACGGGACGGCTGATGCCTGTAAGGTCAAGTTCAAAAAGTCCGCCGAAACCGCCGATATCGGAAGCAGCACCTTTTGTAATTGTTCTTGCGATATGCTGTTTCATGAGTTCAACTGCTTTGTAGCCGGCTGTAATATCAACGCCTGCTGATGCGTAGCTGTCTGATTTAGAATTATTCACAGTAATCTTCCTTTCACATTTAAGTTTATAAATAAATTATTCTTTACCGTTCCAACAATAAGTGCATACCTTACATGCAGGTAAGCCTATTGATTTTATAACGCCTTCAAGTGACTGATAATCAAGAGATGAGAAGTGAAGTTTTTCGCAGATTGCTTTACGCATCGCCTTACCTCTCTCTGTTGTACCGTCAATATATTCGTCTATATATTTTTCTCCTTCTTCGCCTTCAAGTTCCATAATTGTCTGTCTTGCGATAAGCTCCATCTCTGATGTACTGCGGGAGAAGTTAAGATACTTACAACCGTACATAATGGGAGGACAAGCAGAACGGATATGAACCTCTTTTGCACCGTTTTCATAGAGGAAATCAACGGTTTCACGAAGCTGTGTACCTCGTACAATACTATCATCAACAAAAAGAAGTTTTTTTCCTTCAATAAGTTCATGTACGGGAACAAGTTTCATTTTTGCAACCTTGTTTCTTTCCTTCTGATTTGAGGGCATGAAGCTTCTTGGCCATGTAGGAGTATATTTGATAAAAGGACGGGCAAAAAATGCACTGCTTACATTTGCATAACCAATTGCATGGGGTGTGCCTGAAACAGGAACACCTGCAACATAGTCAATATCCTGTGCAACTCCGTTCTTTTTATCTGTTTCTGCCATTATCTCACCGTTACGGCAACGCATGGCTTCAACATTGACACCTTCATAAATTGAAGTGGGATAACCGTAATATGTCCAGAGGAAAGCACAGATTTTCATTTCTTCTCTTGCTTCGGACAAAACTTCCACTTTCTTTGAAGTGATTTCCACAATTTCACCGGGTCCTAATTCCTTTTCAGGAGTGTAACCCAGTTTATCGTAGGCAAAACTTTCAAATGTCACGCAATAGCCTTCATCATCTTTACCGAGAAGAACAGGAATTCTGCCCATTTTATCTCTTGCAGCGATAATTGAACCGCCTTCTTTGAGAATGAGGATTGACATTGAACCTACAACAACATCCTGAACAAATCTGATACCTTCAACAAAACTCGGCTTCTGACTGATAAGCGCTGCAACAAGTTCTGTTGAATTAATCTTACCACCTGTCATTGCACTGAAATGTCCGCCTGTTGTGAGATATCTTTCAACAAGTTCGGCTGAATTGTTTATTGAACCTACGGTACAGATTGCATAAGTACCGAGTTCTGAACGGATAAGCAAGGGCTGAGGGTCACTGTCACTGATACAACCGATACACGCCTTACCCTTCATTTCTTCCGTAACACCTTCAAATTTTGTTCTGAAAGGTGAATTTTCAATATTATGAATTTCTCTCTGAAGACCGATTTCATCGTCATAAGCTGCCATACCACCACGGCGTGTACCAAGATGTGAATGATAGTCAACACCGAAGAAAACGTCTATAATACAGTCTCTTTCAGATACTGCT
>JAZRNJ010000115.1:0-12651 GCA_045648125.1 Acutalibacteraceae bacterium | reverse complement strand
AAGCTTTAAAAGATAACGACACCGTTCTTATCTGCGAAGGATGTACTCATCACAGACAATGCGAAGATATAGGCACAGTCAAACTTCCCGCATGGATTGAGAATTTTACAGGCAAAACACTTAATTTTAAATTCACATCTGGTGGTGAATTCCCTGAAAATCTCTCAGAATATTCACTCATAGTTCATTGTGGCGGTTGTATGCTCAACGAAAGAGAAATCCGTTACAGAAACAAGTGTGCACAGGATGCAAACGTTCCCATTACGAACTACGGAACTCTTATTGCACATATCAACGGAATACTTGAAAGAAGTATCATGGTTTTAGGAGATAATATTTAAAAAATAATTGCATTTTCAGGATAAATGATATATAATAAAGTTTAGTAATAAACTTACTATATATTTACAAAAAAGAAGGTCTTAAAATGAACAGTTTCAAAGGTCAAATGGAAAAATTTGCAGGTGTATATGCTCTTCTTCTGACACCCTATAAGGATGATATGTCAGTGGATTACGAAGCATTGAAAGGATATACAGAATGGCAGGTTGAAGAAAATCCTCATGCTCTTTTCCCTGTTTGCGGTAGTTCAGAAATGGCTAAACTTGAACTCCCTGAACGTTTAAAAATTGCTGAAACAGTTGTAAAACATGCAAACGGTAAACCTGTTTTTGCAACCGGTAACCTTTGCCTTGGTTCAAAGGAAGAACAGATTGACGAAGTTAAAAGAATGTCAGATACAGGTGTTGACGGTCTTGTTTTTGTAACAAAAGGCTATGGACTTGATGATGAATATATTGTTCATTATCTTTGCAGTCTTGCTGAGCACACAGAACTTCCCGTTCTTCTTTACGAATTCCCCGGTTTTCCTAACTATAAAATGTCTGCTAATGCTTACAAGCAGCTTGTTGAAACAGGCAAATTCGTTGGTATCAAAGACACAACAAGTCAGATGCCTACAATCGAGCAAAAAATCGCTGTTCAGGGTGAAAGCAACGTTCTCCAGGCTAACATCCCCTACCTTTTTGAAGCATATAAAGCAGGTGCTCGCGGCGTAATTGCTACACCCAGCACATGTGGTTCTTACATGCTCAGAAAAATGTATGATGCATTCTTTGTAGAAAAAGACATTGAAAAAGCAGAAAAAATTCATCGCTTTGTTAATATCTTTGCTGAAACAGTTGATAACGGCTTTACAGCAAGTGCAAAATACATGGCATCTCTTTGCGGTGCAAAAATGAATACATACACAAGAACAGGTTCTTCAATCAATGACCAGAAGAAACATTCTCTTGAAGTACTTCATGACTTTGCAGTAAGTGAAGGTCTTATGCGTAAATAAAATATAAACTTGGGCCGCACCTTTTTTATTGGTGCGGCTATAACTATTCGGGGTGAAATTATGGGTTTTACAATAAAACAAGCATTGGGATATGTGCAATGCAGAATCTATTTTTTAGGAGAAATACTTAAGAAAAAACAAATTGGTGTTGTTTCTGTAAAAAATTCAAAAAAAATTACAACAAATGACCCTGTATACATAACTGCACACAGAGGTTTTTCAGGTATTGCACCTGAGAATTCTTATCCTGCATTTGAACTTGCTTGTAAAGAAGATTACTATGCAATCGAATGTGATGTTCACCTTACAAAAGATGGTCAGTGGGTTATCTGTCACAACACTACAATTGATAAAACCTGTAATGGTACAGGCAGTATCAGCGACTATACCCTTGAAGAACTGAGAAACTTCAAAATCACTTACGGTCACGGAATTGAGAAATATGAAAACCTCAGACTTCCCACTCTTGATGAATATCTTGACCTTTGTGTAAAATATAATAAAGTTCCGGAAATTGAAATTAAGCGTGACGGATATTATGACACCAAACTCAATGACATTATCGAAAAATTAAAAGAAAGAAATCTTCTTGGTAAAGCAATAATCATTTCTTTTGACATCAACAAACTCATTAAACTTCAGGAAGTTTCTCCTGAAACAGAATATTGGTATCTTGTGGAAACAATTGATAAACAAGGTATTGAAAATGCAAAAAAATATGGTTTTGCTTACGCTGTTTGTGCAAGTAACAAAAAAAGAGATTTCAAAAGAGCACTGAAAGCAGGTCTTAAAGTATGCGTATGGACTGTTGACAGACTTGAAAAAATGGAATCACTTTATAAATTAGGCATCAGATACATAACTTCAAACTTCATCACTCCGTAAGTTGAATTTCAACAAAAAAACACGGCTATCGTTTTCCGATAGCCGTTAATTTTTTTATAAAACTTTTGAAAGGAAATCCTTACATCTGTCTGTTTTTGGATTTGAGAAAAATTCTTCAGGTGGAGCTTCTTCCATAATCTTACCGTCATCAATGAAAAGAACACGTGATGCAACTTCTTTTGCAAAGCCCATTTCGTGGGTTACAATCACCATTGTCATACCCTCTTTTGCAAGTTCTTTCATTAATTCAAGAACTTCACCAACCATTTCAGGGTCAAGAGCAGAAGTAGGTTCATCGAAAAGAATTACCTCAGGATTCATTGCAAGAGATCTTACAATTGCAACGCGTTGTTTCTGACCACCTGAAAGTGTTGAAGGATAAACATCGGCTTTATCTTCAAGACCAATTCTTTTAAGGAGCTTATATGCATTTTCTTTTTCTTTTTCTTTGATTTCAGAAGCAGACTTAACAGGAAGTTTATCTTTGGAAAAGAGATTGTGGATAATCGCTTTTCTTCTGTCTTTCATCGCACAAAGTACGGGAGAAAGCATGATATTCTGTATAACAGTTTTGTTGTTAAACAGATTGAAGTGCTGGAAAACCATTCCTATACGTCTTCTGTGGATATTGATATCAACGCTTAAATCAGCAATGTCAACACCGCCGAAAATGATTTTTCCGTTTGTGGGGTCATCCATACAGTTAAGGCAACGTAAGAATGTTGACTTACCGCAACCTGAAGGTCCGATAATAACAACAACTTCACCTTTATTGATGGTTATATCAATACCCTTGAGAACTTCTTTTTTGCCGAAGCTTTTCTCAAGACCAATAACTTCGATTACTTTATTATTCACCACGTCTGTCACTCTTCTTCAAGCTCCTTTCCATCAATTTAATAAGCAATGTAATAAGACATACGATTACAATGTAAATTATTGCCATTGCAAGATAAGGAACCATGAATTCATAACTGTTTGAACCCATTTTATTAAAGGCTTTATACAAGTCCATAGCACCTACAAAGGAAACGACTGAGGTTTCTTTAATAAGCGTGATGAACTCATTACCGAGTGTAGGCAAAATGTTCTTTACCGCCTGAGGAATAACTATCTTCAACATAGTTGTTGAAAAACTCAAGCCCACTGAGCGTCCGCCCTCAGTCTGACCGTAATCAACAGACTGAATACCACTACGCATAATTTCTGATATGTATGCACCACTATTAAGACCGAATACTGCAACAGCAACATTAACTGATTCCATATTTAACCCCATAAGAGGAAGTGCAACATAGTAAAATAACAGAAGTTGAACCACCATAGGTGTTCCACGGAAAAATCCTACATAAAAAGTACATATACCATTGAGAACTTTAGGCAAAGTCTTGTATTTAGGTATAACTCTTACAGTAGCTATGAGTGTACCTATAATAATACCGATAACGAGACCTAACACAGCAATAATTGCGGTATTTTTAAGACCTAAAATTACATCTTTGTAACCTTCATACGTAATCAGGTTTTCAATAAATTGGTTAATCTTAGCTTCAAAATTCATAAAAAGCAAATCCTTTAACATTTTGATAACCCCACCCTTTGGTGAGGTTATCATAAAGTAATTTTATAATATGTTATACAAGAGCGTTTATTGACTCTGTGATAAACTTAGCAGGTGCTGCGTCAATGATTACATAATCAAGACCACCATTGAGAAGGTCCTGCACTGCAAGAGAACCGTTTTTATAAGCCTTGCATGTTACAGAGAAACCTGTGAAGCCCCAGCTTTCATCACCTTCAACATAGAACTGACCTGTTGTGCCGTCCTGAACACCAATCTTTGTGTTCTCATCAAAAGTATTGAGAATTTCTTCAACTGAAGCTGCATCTGTACATGCGTCAAATGCTGTGTTATCACTTCTTACAATAAGTTTCTGTGAAGCTGTGTAATATGAATCTGAGAATGTTACATATTCTTCTCTGTCAGGTTTAACTGTAAGACCTGCCATTGCAATATCGCATTTCTGCTGACCTACTGAAAGACAAACAGCGTCAAAGTCCATATCATTGATAACGAGTTCCATGCCAAGGTGTTCAGCAAGAAGTGCTGCAATTTCCATATCAATACCGTAGTATTTGTCACCTTTTGTATATTCAAAGGGTTCAAATGCTGCATTAGTTGCAACTACAAGCTGATCTTTGTTTTTATCAAATTCTGCTGAAGTAACAGCTGTGGGTTCGCCGTCACCGAAATATTTGTTACAGATTTCTTCAAATTTACCGTTTTCTTTAATTTCTGCAATAAATGCATTTACTTCTTCAAGAAGTTCGGGCTGTGTTTTATCAACGCCGAATGCATATTCTTCTTCTGTCAAATCAATTTCAATTACTTTTGCAGTAACTTTTTCGCCACCACAAGCACTGAGAAGTGAAAGACAAAGTACAAATGCCATAACTGCTGAAAGAACTTTTGCTATTTTTTTCATAATATTACCTCCTGAATAATTATACGTAGAATATACCATATATTAAATAATTTGTCAATTATTTAACCTTTTTAATGTTGAGGTCAATTTCTTTTTCTCCCCTGCCTTCAACAGAAACAGTAACTTTAACATTACTTGTCTTACCTTTAGTCTTAACCCAGAATGCTCTTACACCGCCTACAAGTGCAAACTTATCAGGTCCGATAACTTCAGCATCACCGTCGATTTTAACGCTGACAAGAGTGTTATCATAAGGCAGTCTGTTACCGCACTGATCAACAGAAATAACTTCAATTCTTGTTACATCATAAGTTTCATCTTCAACAAGTTCTGTTTTATCAGCCTTAACGTTGAAATCGAGTGAGTTCACTGCAGTTCTTGTAACAGATTTCACCATTTCACCATTCTTGTAACCTTCAAAGGTGTATGTTACCTGACAATCACCCCAGTTAGCAAAATACTTGGTAACAATTTCAATCATTTCAGAAATATTCATCTTACCATGAAGGAAAGCATAAGCAACTTTAAGATAGTTCTGAGGTGGCATTATAAAGCCATATACACTTGCTGCACAAAGTGCTGCTTTAAGATTTTTTGCAGTAACTTCATCAAGTCCGTCTTCTTTGATAAGTGAATCACCGATAAAGTCATCGGGCATTACAGGCGGATGAGGAAGATTGGGGAAACGTTTTTTATCAGGATATGCATAGCTCTTGAATTCACCGTTTCTGTAAACCTTTACATAGTCACAGTTTGTGAAAATGTGTACAGGACCCTGAATTCCGCCGGGATGGTCACCGATATCCATTGATGATGAAACTTCAAGCACAGGTGTTTCATCCTGCTGTGAAGCATAAACTGCAGCTGCAAGTTTTGGAATACGGAACATATCAGTTACACCGTGATAGCAGATTTTATCACCACTACCGAAGTCTTTATGTGTATTGTAGTCAGCCATACACCAACCGATTGCACCGCTTGTTCTGTCACTTCCGTGAGATTTATCCTGAACTCTTGCATGTCTGAGTGCATGTTCTGTTCTGAGTGCTTCTCTGTCAAAACTCTTTGTCGGGAACATGTGACCGTTATATTCAGTAACAAGATAAGGCGCCTTAAAACTTGCTGAAACAATTGAAGGAGGAAGAAGTTTAACGCCTTTTCCTGAATGTGAGAAGTCGTTATATGTATAAACATCTTCCAGCAGATGACTGAAAGGCATATTTCTTACGCCACCTGTCTGACGTGTGGGGTCAAGACTTCTTGCAAGTTGGTTAGTGATTGTATAGAATTCATCACAATCTTCACCTTCGTTTACTCTGACACCCCAGAGAATTACAGAAGGATGGTTTCTGTCACGGACAATCATTTTTTCAATGTTATCAAGGCAGTTTTCTCTCCACTCACCTTCACCGAGGTACTGCCAACTGGGCATTTCTGTAAATACAAGCAAACCAATTTCATCGCATCTGTCAAGGAAATGCTTAGAGTTGGGATAATGAGATGTTCTTACAAGGTTACAACCGAGAGTATATTTCATAAGTTCGGCATCAGCAATCTGCGCAGAAGCAGGCATAGCATAGCCAACATAAGGATAGCTCTGATGTCTGTTAAGACCTCTGATTTTAATTTTCTTTCCGTTAAGGTAGAAACCGTCTGTTTTAAAACGTGCACTTCTGAAGCCAAAACGGACATTGTATTCATCCTCATCAAGAATAACTGTAATATTATAAAGTTTCGGATTATCAAGGTCCCAGAGCTCAGCTTTTCCGACTTTCCATTTGTGAGAAATCTTTTTACCCTCTGCTTTGATTTTTCTTTCTGCGAGAACTTTATCTCCGTCAGCAAAAACAAGTTTGAGAATACCTGAATATTCTTCTGACAATTCAATATCAAGGTCAACAAGTTTTTCATCAAAGAAAATGTTCTTTGTTTTTACAAATACATCTTTGATATATACATTGTCAACTTTTTCAAGCCATACTTCACGGTAAATACCACCATAAACAAGGTAGTCAACAACTTTACCAAAGGGAGGAATTTCAGGTCTTTCTGTAGAATCAAGCATAACTGCAATTACATTTTCGCCTGATGACACAACATCTGTAACATCAAAACTGAACGGTGTATAACCACCTTTGTGTTCACCTACAAAAGTACCATTGACATAAACCTTTGAATAGTTTGCAGCACCTTCAAAATGAAGAATAAGTCTGCCCTCAAGGTCTTCTTTTTTAAGTGTTACGGTTTTTCTGTAACATGAAACAAACTGATACATTGTCTCGTCAAAATAGTTATAAGGAATTTCCTTATTTGTATGAGGTATGTTGACCGTTTCAAAATTGCTGTCATCATACTTTTTCTCGACCATTTCTTCTGAAAAAAACTCAGAATACTTCCAGTCAAAGTTAATCGGAATACGCTTTCTCATACTAAATCATCCTTTCAGATTTTATACAAAATTATCATAACACATTTCAATTTACAATTCAATTACTTTATTCAAATTTATTGACACTTATATGTAAAAAATTGTATAATAAAGAAAATAAACATCGGTGGTGAAAGAAGTTATGGATAAACTTAAAATCACGGTAGTTTCCGACACACATTATTATTCAAAGAAAAACGGTATTGACGGAAAAGCATTCATGTCAGAAAACAATCGCAGTACAAATCTTATCAAAGACAGCGAAGAAGTACTGAAAGCTTTTTTTCAACAAATTTCAGAAGATAAAACATCTGACATTGTCATTATTTCAGGTGACCTTACAAAAAACGGTGAACCTGACAGTCACAAAGAGTTCATTGAACTTCTTCATGAACTAAAAAATTCAGGCAAAAAAGTTTATGTTATTACTGCTACTCACGATTTTCAGGGCAACGGTATCTGCCACAAATTCGATGGAGATAAAAAAGTTGAAATTCCTGCAACCTTAAGAGAAGAACTTTGGAATCTTTACTATGATTTCGGACCGTCAGAAGCAATTTCCGTTCACAAAGACAGTATGTCTTACGTCGTACAACTGACAGACGGATACCGTCTTTTTGCACTTAATGATGACAGAAACCATGAGGGCAAAAGCGGTTTCAGTAAAGACTGTTTCAGATGGATTGAGGAACAGGTTGAAGATGCAAAGAAAAACAACCAGTTGGTTATTGCAATGACACATCACCCCATACTTTCACCCTCACCTTTCTTTTCCTTAATCGGTAAAGGTGACATGATGGGCGACCACGCAATAAGACGTGAACAGTTTGCTGATATGGGTGTAAGTTTTATGTTCACAGGACATTCACACATGCACGATGTTTCATATCATTTTAGTGAAAAAGGCAATATTTTTTATGATATTACGACTGCAGCAACTGTAGGATACCCTGCGCTTTACAGGCAAGTAACATTTGACAGAAATAAAAACACAATGGAAATTGAGTCAAAGAGACTTGAAATCACGCCTGAAATCAAATTCAACGGCAAAGACTTTGATGAACACCTTATAAACCAATTTTTCGGCATGATAAAGAAAACTATAGAAGCTGCTGCAACAGACATTGACGAATTTGCATTTGCTGCAAACGCTTTTAGCGTAAGACCTAAAGTTGTGTACAAAATCGGTTGGATAATCAAACCGATTGCAAAATTCCTTTGCAAATTGAAAATAGGTACTGTTGCAAAATGGACAAAGAAAGAAACAGGTCTCAAAAAAGCCGATTATGAGCACATTAAAGACGATAAAGTAATCGACTATATAATCTCACTCATTCAGAACTTATATGGCGGAGATGCACCTTATTCACCCGATACTGCACAGTACAAAATCACAATGGGACTTATGAGCATTATTGACTCGTTACTTGATACTCTCGGAATTAAAATCGGTAAAATTCTTAAAGTAACGGACAATGTGTCAGATTTGGTTGAACCTCTTGTTTTCAACAAAGGTTTGCCTGACCACAATGTTACATTACCCCTTTATGCAACAAAAGAAGAAATAGATAAAATCAAACCTGATTTCAGACAGACAATCAACAAAAGTAAAAAAGGGTTACCTATTATAATTACTCTTGTCTTACTGTTAATTATATTGTTACCTTTGCTTCCGGTTGCATTGGTTTTACTTCTTATCGCGTTTTTACATAACAAATTCAGATATTCAAAAAAATTGAAAGAAGATGTTTAAGTGACTCAGGAAGAACGACATATTTACATGACAGAAACGCCTGTCAAAAAACTAATTCTGAAACTTGCTGTACCGACCATTATCAGTATGCTTGTAACATCAATATACAATATGGCTGACACATATTTTGTCAGCCATATTTCAACCGAAGCTTCTGCTGCAGTTGGTGTTACATATTCAATAATGGCAATGATTCAGGCAATAGGCTTTACTCTCGGTATGGGAAGCGGAACTTATGTTTCAAGACTTCTTGGTATGAAAGAGTATGAAAAAGCGAACAGAACTGTGTCAACTGCATTTTTCACAGCTTTCATACTTGGTGTACTTCTTTGCATATGTACACTACCTTTTTTAAGTGAATTTGTCACTTTACTCGGTGCAATTGACAGCGTTAAACCTTATGCCAAAGATTATGCAAAGTACATACTTATCGGTGCACCGTTTATGACTGCAACATTTGTTCTTAACAATCAGTTAAGAGCGCAAGGAAGTGCCTTGTTTTCAATGATAGGCATTTCCACAGGCACAGTGCTTAACATATTCCTCGACCCTTTTATGATTTACAACATGAACATGGGTGTTGCAGGTGCAGCATTAGCAACAATTATCAGCCAGTTTATAAGTTTCTGTCTGCTTTTAACTTTCACAAACGTAAGAAAAGCCACTATCAGCGTAAAATTCAGAAATTTCAGACCATCGTTTGAAATATATAAAAACATATTACATTCAGGACTTCCGTCATTCTGCAGACAAGGTCTTGCAAGTGTTTCATCAATTGTCCTCAACATTGCTGCAGGACCTTTCGGTGCAGCTGCACTGTCAGCACTTTCAATTGTAAACAAATATATGCTTTTCATACATGCAGGACTCATCGGTTTCTGCCAGGGATTCCAACCTGTTTCCGGATTTAACTTCGGTGCCAAAAGATACGACCGAGTAAGAAGTGCATTTAATTTCTGCATCGTTGTAGCAGTAATTTTGTTATCATCTCTTGGTGTTGTCTCATATATTTTAGCACCGCAGATAATGGCCTTTTTCAGAGAAAACGATAAAGAGGTAATTGAAATCGGCACACTTGCTCTGAGACTTCAGAGTCTTGCACTTCCATTACAAGCATGTGCAATGATGTCACAGTTTTTGTCACAGTCAATAGGATATGGAGGCAGAGCATCAATTGTTGCAATGGGCAGACAAGGTCTGTTCCTTATCCCCCTTTACATTGTTCTGTCAAATACGATTGGTCTTTTAGGACTTCAGATGTCACAGGCAGTTTCTGATTGTATGACATTCATAGTTGCAATTTTTGTAACAGTAAGTGTAATTAAAAAGTTAAAAGAATTGGAAAAATCACAGTCATAAAAAAGTATCCCACCTTAAAGGTGGGATATTCTTTTATTTATAATTGATTATTGTATCAAAGTATTTAATTGTACTTTCGAGAGTTTTTTCTTTGTTAAAATCACCCTCAAATTTATTCTTTGCAATCAGAAACATAGATTCATACTTCTCAATTTTGAATATCAAATCCTGATAATCAAGTTTTCCTGAATATTCTTCTTTATGTTTCTCCACAAGTTGTTTTGCCTCACTTATATCTTTGTCTGCTGACAGTATAAGTTCTTTTACGGCAACTGAATTTTTATGTTCAACAACATTAGTATCTTTAGTTGTTTCGTCATAACCATCTTCAAGTAATTTTTTTGCTTCCTTGACCTTATGAACGGCTGAGTTTATTTTTGTTTCAGCTTCCGTAGTATCTTTTTCAAATTCAGATTCAGTGCAATTAATTATGTATTCATCATGAATACTTTCATCTCTTGCATATTGCACCTTGAATGTTGCTTTTCCTGTTCCTGTTCGAATAACATCGAACTCAATTCCTGCATCGGTATTATACCACTGTTCAACACAAACTGGCTTATCCTCAAAAAATTCTTTTGATTTCTCAACATCATTGTAGACATTATAAGTGAACAAATCCCCGTTTACAAAAACTTTCAAATCATCATTTTTTATTCCGGGATTTGCAAAAGAAAGTGTCAATTGGTTTGATTCACCTTCAAGATTAATCACTCTGTTATTAAGTGCAACAATTGCAGGACCGATGCTTACAACTTTAGTGTTACCACTATAAATATTTTTACCGTTAAGGTTTTTATAACTTTTTACGGTATAGTAATATTTTGTGCCGAGTTTTGCAGTTTCATCATAAAACTCAGTTTTACTATTTGTAGTTGTTACGATGATTTTGGTCCATGTTCCTGCCTTTCCTGTTTCACTTCTGTAAATCATATAACCTCTTGTTGCAGGAACTTTATCAAAACATATTTTTACTTTTTCGCCCTCGTATTCAACTTTCAGATTCTGAGGTACTGCAACATCCTTAATAGTACACTTCTTTGAAGAAGATGCCTTTCCGCAAATATTTTTACCATTAGCAGTTTTATAATATTTTATGGAATAATAGTATGTTTCACCAACTGACACCTTGTTATCGGTATATGTTCCTGTTTCACCGTTTTTAATTGTTGCAATCTTTGTCCATGTTCCCGCCTTATTTTCAGTGCTTCTATAAATTATGTAACCATCATTATATGTTGGTAATCCGGGCCATTTTACCAACACACCTTTACCACAGTTAGTAGTTGAAATGAGTTCACCTCTGTGTGGTGTTCTTGTCGCTTTATGCTTACCGCTCATTTCCGAAACATGAACAGCAGATGTTCCTTCTTCTTTTAAATAAGACTTGACTGTATAATAATATTTTTTACCCATAACGGCAGTTTTATCTATGTAATAGAAATTATACTTTTCAACAGTTGCAAGTTTCTTCCAAGTACCTGCTTTGCCTGAATCACTTCTGTAAACTATATGCTGATATTTCAGGTTTGTCTCATTCGGTTCCCAGATTACATTAACACCATCAGGATACATTTCTATTCTTACGTTTTCAGTTTTAGGTAAATCAACAACTGTTTTAGCAGAAACTGCAATTGATAACACAGAAAAAGATGTAATAAATACCAACATCATGCAAAGTATCGTTTTAAAAATATTCTTCATAATAACAACTCCTTTTGATGAAATTTTTATTGCTACATTTTCATTATATCATCAAAAAATTTCCAAAACAATATTATAAGAATAAAAATTTCTTATATTTAATTAAAAAACGCCCTCGTTTCTTGACAGAAACAAGGGCTGAAATTTATGCTTTAAGAATTATATAGCACCAAATATAAACTTGCATACAAAGAGCAAAGCAATAATTGTAACAGCGATGTCTTTCTTTGTGTATTTACCTGTGAAGAGTGTAATAACAACATAAGAAATTGCACCGATACCGATACCGTTTGCAATTGAATAAGTCAAGGGCATCATTACAAGAGTAAGGAATGCAGGAACTGCACTTCTCATATCTTCCATGTCAACCTTAGAGAAGTTCTTGAGCATTAATACACCAACGAAAATAAGTGCAGGAGCAGTTGCTGCTGCAGGAATAATACTTGCAAGTGGTGATAAGAACAAACAAACGATGAAGCAAAGTGAAGTAACAAGGCTTGTTAAACCTGTTCTGCCACCTGCTGCAACACCTGATGCACATTCAACAAATGTTGTAACAGTTGAAGTACCGCATACAGCACCTGAAACAGTAGCAATTGAGTCACAAGCCATTGATTTGTCAATATCAATGGGGTCACCATTTTCATCAAGCATATCTGCTTCTGAAGCAGCACCGTAAAGTGTACCGATTGTA
>JAZRNJ010000114.1:0-1140 GCA_045648125.1 Acutalibacteraceae bacterium | reverse complement strand
GACTCTCCAGCCCTTTTTCTCCCAGGACAAATCAGGAGAAGAAAGCTTCACCGTGGGTGCACCCTCTTTAAGTGTATATGGATTTTCCATTTCAGTTATGTAAAGACACTGATATCCCACATCAACGTAACCGGATGAAACATAATAGAGTTTACCGTCTTTTTTCAGATAAGTTCCGTCAATGTTGTTCAGTCCGTCAGGAGCAAGATATCCCTTGAACTCATATTCACCGAAAACATCATCTGTTTTGCTTTCAAGGACAAATCCGTAACGGTAAAAGTCATCGTGTTCTTTCCCTGCCTCTGCTTTCGGCATTTTGCCTCTCGGTACAGCGTTTTTGTCAAACAACGCACAGGAAACGATATACCACTTATCACCGATTTTGTGAATTTCCGGTGCCCAGATATGACCCACAATTCCGTTTTTGCCGGATGAATAAACTGTTTTTGTTTTAAGAACAGTAGTATCCTTATATGAAACAATTTTTCTGATTTCAATTGTGCTACCCGTTGTAAAAGTGTAGAAGGTTTCACCATCAGTCTCAACGATAAACGGGTCACCCCCGTTTATATTGTCAATGGGTTTTGTAAACTGAGTTTCCGTTGTCACACCGAAAAGCACCATGATTGCCGTAAAACAGGTAAATATAAACCTGTAAAGACCGTACATTTTTCTTCACCTCTTTAAATTTTTAAGCCGTTGTAATTACACAACGGCTTATTTTGGAATTAAAGGTTATAATACTTGTCAAATTCTGCGGGATGAGGAATTTTAGCAAGTTCACGGCACTCTTCGCGTTTTGCCTTGATGAAGTTTTTGAGGAGTTCTTCGGGGAATACTCCGCCTTCTGTGAGATAGTCGTGGTCTTTTTCAAGAGCATCGAGTGCCTCATCAAGAGAAACGGGAAGGTGGCTGAGTTTTGCTTTTTCTTCATCGCTGAGATGATAAAGGTTTACGTCGTAGGGACCCCAACCGTTTGCATGGGGGTCAATCTTGTTCTTAACACCGTCAAGACCTGCCATAAGGATAGCTGCATAAGCATAGTAGGGGTTGCAGGTTGCGTCGGGGTTTCTTAACTCAAAACGCTTTGTCTCAGGGCTCTTTGCGTAAGCAGGAATACGGATAACTGCACTTCTGTTG
>JAZRNJ010000113.1:0-32296 GCA_045648125.1 Acutalibacteraceae bacterium | reverse complement strand
TTAAAATGGCATCAGATAAAATCAATGCAATTATTGAAGAACTCAAAGTTCTTACAGTTCTTGAACTCTCAGAACTCGTTAAAGCAGTAGAAGAAGAATTCGGCGTATCAGCAGCAGCTGCAGTAGCAGTAGCAGCTCCCGCAGCAGGTGAAGCTGCAGCAGCAGAAGAAAAGACAGAATTTGACGTTGTTCTTGCTGACGTTGGCGCAGAAAAAATCAAGGTTATCAAAGCTGTTCGTGAAATCACAGGTCTTGGCCTTGCAGAAGCAAAAGCTATCGTTGACGGCGCTCCCAAAACTCTTAAAGAAGCAGTATCTAAAGAAGATGCTGAAGCTGCAAAAGCAAAACTTGAAGAAGTTGGCGCAAAAGTTGAACTCAAATAAGTTTATACTTATTAATAAAAATCCCGTATCGCAAGATACGGGATTTTTTATGTTGTGAAACAAAAAATCAGTCCTTACTGTTTGAAGTAAGGACTGTAATTTTTTATGAAACTTATTTTATTAACATAATTGTTACAACAGAAAGAATTGCCTGAATCATGTTAAATCTGAAAATAACCTGTGTGTTTGACCAACCTTTGTTTTTTCTGAAGTGGTCGTGCAAAGGTGTGCGGATGTTTTTAAGAGCATTGATTTTGAGGAATCTGATGAGGACAATTTTGAAAATTCCGATAAGTCCGTCAAGGAGAATGAGGAAACAAAGAGGAATTGCAAGAATCATGTTTCCTGTTTTGAGAAGTGACAGACCGAGGAAAAGTCCGATTGCACGTGAACCTGCATCGCCCATAAGAATTGTACTGGGTTCAGCATTAAACCAAAGGTAAGCGACAATTGCAAAAATCATAGCAACGATTGATTTTGTGTGAACACCATCCATACCCATTACGGCACCGATTGCAATTATTGAAACCATTGAGTTGATTGAAAGTGAACCACAGAATCCGTCAATACCGTCTGTGCAGTTTGTTGCGTTAATCATCAACCAGAAGAAAATTGTTGCAATGGCAATGAAAATCCATTTATTCACATTGAAATCTATAAAGAACAGGTCGAGTTTAAGAAGTTCAGGGTTGAAGTTTGCAAATGTGAAAGCGAGGAGAACTGAGATTACTAAATCTATAATTCCTTTTTTATATTCGCCCCAGGGTTTCTCTGCTCTGTCATCAAGATATCCTGAAAGCATTCCTGCAAAAATCAAAGCATAGTATGCCAGATATTCGGGAGTTGCTGATACGAAAATAAGTGACGTAACAATAAAACAGATGATGAATATTATACCGGCACCTCTTGCTTTCCCACGGGAAAGTTTTCCGTTGAAAGCAAAATCTCTGCCCTGGTCAGCAGGAAGCTTATTTTTAAAAATTTTCAAAAGAGCAAAAACGCTGACAAATGAAAATAAAATAAGTGCCGTCCAGACTAATTTTTCATTGAGCATAAATGAAACCAAGTTATAAATCATTATTTTTTACCTTCTTTATTTTTTTAATATAATACCACATTTTTATCTTTCTGTCTACAGTTGACAAAAAACAAAATCCGTGATATACTATATTTAACATTTAACCTAATTGTTAAATGTTGCAATTGAAGAACAAGTTACTTACTATTGAATAATATGAAAGGACGGTGGTTATTCTGAGTTTACAGAATACATTGAAAGCTCTTGCAGACCCTATAAGAAGGGAAATTCTGAATATGCTCAAAAACGGAAAAATGACTGCAGGAGAAATTGCAGAAAAATTTGACGTGACAATGGCATCTGTTTCACGACACCTGTCAGTTTTAAAAGATGCAGATTTAATCAGGGATACCAGAGACGGAAAATATATAATTTATGATATTAACACATCGGTTCTTGAAGATGTAATGCTTTTTATTACTCAGTTGAAAGGAGAAAAAAGTGATGATAAGACAGAATAAAGTAAAGTTAATTTTAACTTCAATTGTAACTCTCATTCCCATATTTATCGGACTTATTCTGTGGAATGATTTGCCCGATACAATTGCAACACATTGGGGAATAAATGGTGAACCCGATGCTTATTCATCAAAAGCTTTTGCAGTTTTTGCTCTTCCGTTGATTCTGTTTGCTGTTCATTGGATTTGCGTATTTGCTACAAAGTTTGACCCAAAACACAAAGAAATAAATCCTAAAATGCTTTCTATTGTTTTGTGGATTTGTCCTGGAATTTCACTTGTAATGAACACAATGGTATATCTTATTGCATTGGGCAAGGAAATAAAATTTGTTTTTATTGTGATTGTTTTCATGGGGCTTCTGTTTGTAATAATCGGTAATTATCTTCCTAAGTGCAGACAGAGTTACACAATGGGAATTAAACTTCCCTGGACGCTCAATGACGAGGAAAACTGGAACAAAACACATCGCATGGCAGGTGTTCTCTGGGTAATCGGCGGAATAGTAATTCTTGCTACAGCAATTTTTGAATCGTTTATTATTTTCTTTTCTATAATGTTAGTAATGGTAATTGCGCCTACAGTTTATTCGTATTTGTATTATAGAAAGAATAACAAATAATTTATGCGTAAAAAATCCCCTCAATCTGAGGGGATTTTTCATTGAAAACTTAAAATGCGCTGTGTGCGTTCCAGATGTTTTTAGCGTATTCGTTGATTGCTCTGTCTGCTGCGAATATACCTGCACCTGCGATATTTTCAAGAGACATTTTGTTCCACTTTTCTTTATCCTGCCATACTGCATCGGAAAGTTTCTGTGCTTTTGAGTAGTCGGCAAAATCTGCAAGAACCATATAGGGGTCATGGTGGAGAATTGTTGCTGCAATTTCAGGGAATTTCTTTCCGTTAAGACCACCCAGGATATAGTCGATAACTGCATGAAGTTCAGCGTTGTTCTCATAGTAATTCATGGGAACATAGCCTTCCCTCTGAAGTTTTCTCACTTCTTCTGTTCTCATGCCGAAGAGGAACATATTCTCATCCCCTACTGCCTGATTAATTTCAACGTTTGCACCGTCAAGTGTACCCATTGTAATTGCACCGTTAATCATCAGTTTCATGTTACCTGTACCGCTGGCTTCAGTACCGCAAAGAGAAATCTGTTCGCTGATATCTGCTGCAGGCATAAGTCTTTCTGCCATTGTAACATTGTATTCCTGCATATAAACAACCTTGAGAAGTCCGTTGATTGATGTGTCATTGTTGATTACATCTGCAAGAGCGTGAATGAAGTTGATGATGCGTTTTGCCATTTCATAACCTGGAGCAGCTTTTGCACCGAAGATATAAGTTCTTGGAGTCCAGTTACCATTGGGGTTAGCCTTGATTGCAAGGTATCTTGAAAGAATATTGAAAGCATTAAGGTGCTGACGCTTGTATTCGTGCAAACGTTTAACCTGTACGTCAAAGATTGAATTGGGGTCAACAATAATGCCGTTTGTCTGTTTAATAAGTTTTGCAAAATCTGCTTTATTTGCAGTTTTGATTTTTGAAAGTTCTTCAAGGACTGCTGAATCGTCAGAATATTTTCTCAGTTTTTCAAGTTCACTGCCGTCAAAAACATATCCTTCACCAATAAGGTCGTTAAGAAGTGTACAGAGACGGGGGTTTGACTGACAGAGCCAACGCCTGTGTGCAATACCGTTTGTAACATTCTTGAATTTATCGGGAGTGATGTTGTAGAAGCTGTTGAAAACTGTATCTTTAAGAATCTGGCTGTGGAGTGATGAAACACCATTTACGCTGTGACTTGCTGCAACGCAGAGGTTTGCCATACGTACAACTTTTTCATCTCCTGAAACAACTGCCATTTCTTCAACTTTGTTTGCGTCCCCTGTTGAATTCCATACAAATGAACGGTATCTGTTGTCTATTTCCTTGACAATCTGATAAATTCTGGGAAGAAGCATTCTGAAGAGACCTACATCCCAACATTCGAGTGCTTCTTTCATAACTGTATGGTTTGTGTAAGCAACTGTTTTTGTAACAATATTCCATGCTTCATCCCAACCGTAACCGCATTCGTCAAGGAGAATTCTCATAATTTCGGGAATTGCAAGTGTGGGATGAGTATCGTTGATATGAACTGCGACTTTTTCGGGAAGATTATCAAGAGTGCCGTATTTTCTCAGGTGACGGCTGATAATATCCTGAATTGAAGCAGAAACAAAGAAATACTGCTGTTTCAGACGAAGACTCTTTCCTTCGGGATGGTTATCACCGGGATAGAGAATTTTACTGATAACTTCAGCCATTGCATTTTCTTCAATTGCTTTGAGGTGGTTACCGTTATTGAATTCTTTCATGTTGATGCCGGGAGCTTTTGCAGACCAGAGACGAAGAATGCTGATACCTTTACCGTCTTTACCTGCAACATACATGTCATAGGGTACAGCTTTAATTTTTGTGGGATTTACAATTTCAACGTGATGGTATTTATCATCCCATGTGTCAACAACATCGCCACCGAGTGTGATATCAACAGCACGGCTGTCTTTTTTTACCAGCCATACTTCACCACCGGGGAGCCAGTTATCGGGAAGTTCATTCTGCCAACCATCAACGATAAGCTGTTTAAAAATACCGAATTCGTAAAGAATAGAGTAGCCCATTGCAGGATAACCCTGGGTTGCAAGTCCGTCAAGGTAACATGCAGCAAGTCTGCCTAAACCTCCGTTGCCAAGACCTGCATCAGGTTCACAATCGTAAAGTTTATCAATTACAATGCCGAAATCCTTAAGTGCGGATGTGAAAGTTTTTGTAAGGTTAAGGTTATAAAGAGAGTTCTTGAGTGAACGTCCCATAAGGAATTCCATTGAAAGGTAGTAAATTCTCTTTGAATTTGCTTTGTCGGCAACATCTTCAAATTCCTTTCTGCCGTTTCTCATCATCTCTCTGACAATCATTGCCACCGATTTATAGAATTGTTCGTAGGTAGCATCTTCGGGAGTTACACCGAAATAATGAGAAAGGTTTGAGGTGATAAGCTCCTGTGCTTGCTTCTTTGTAAGAGCGTATTTCATACTATTCCTCCAAAAATTTATTTTAAAAGTGCCTTTTTTTAAGTATCTATTGTACATTTTACACTAAAATCTTCAAAATTTCAATAGTAAGTGCAATAATATTATTTAAAAAAATAAAAAAAGACTAATTTTTTTAAAAATATATTTTACCTCTTTATTCTATGTAAAAAATATAGTATAATACTATATATAATAATTTTTATGAAGGGGAATTCGAAATGAAAAGAAACAGAGTAGTGCTTCATATCTATGACCAGGATTTTCCTATTGCAACAGATAATTCAATTGATTACGTAAAAGGTCTCGGAAAAGATCTTGATGCAAAAATGCGTGAAATTCTGTCATCAAGCAACAGAGTTACTTTTGCTCAGGCTGCAGTGCTTTCTGCTCTTGATTATGCAGATAGTGCACAGAAGGCCGAAAAAAGTATTGAACTTCTCCGTTCACAGATTTCTGATTATCTTGCAGACGCAGAAGATTCAAAACTCAATTTTGAACTTGTAAGAAAAGAAAACGAAAAGCTCAAAGCAGAAATTGAAAAACTTAAAAGTAAAGCGGGCAAATAAAAATGAGTGAAATTTTAGCACCTGCAGGTTCTTTTGAGTCATTAATTGCAGCGGTCAGATGTGGCGCTGATGCAGTTTACCTCGGAGCAGAAAGTTTTAACGCAAGAGGTAATGCACAGAATTTTACAAGAGAAAAACTTGAAGAAGCAGTTAAATATTGTCATGAAAGAAATGTTAAAGTTTATCTTACTCTCAATACACTCATTTCCGATGATGAAATGAGTGATGCTGAAAATCTTATTTTTTTCTGTGGCAAAATTGGTATAGATGCTTTTATTATTCAGGATTTGTCCCTTGTTGAAAAAATTAAGAATCTTGCACCCGCATCACATATTCACGCTTCAACTCAGATGACCGTGCAGACGGTTGAAGGAATTAAATTTCTTGAAAAATTGGGTTTTACAAGAGTAGTTATTCCCAGAGAACTTACAAAAGATGAAATAAAGTTTCTCAGCGATAATACAGATGCTGAACTTGAAGTTTTTGTTCACGGTGCTTTGTGTATGTCTGTGTCGGGGCAGTGTTACATGAGTGGAATGCTCGGTTCACGAAGCGGTAACAGAGGTCTTTGCGCACAGCCTTGCAGACTTCCTTTCAGTGTTGATAATTCAGGCAGTTGTGACCTGAGTCTTAAAGATAATTCTCTTGTTCCTTATCTTGGTGAACTTGAAGAGATGGGAATTGCTTCCTTTAAAATTGAAGGAAGAATGAAGCGTCCTGAATATGTTGCTGCTGCAGTTACTTCATGCAGAAATCAACTTCAGGGCAGAAAAGATGAAAAAATTGAACAGGCGTTGAGAGCTGTATTTTCTCGTTCAGGTTTTACTGACGGATATTACACGGATAAAAGAGGCAGAGACATGTTCGGCGTAAGAAACAAAGAAGATGTAACTGCTGCAAAAGACGTTCTTGACATGCTGTCAAAACTCTATGAAAAAGAAACTCAGAAAATACCTGTTTCTTTTTCTTTCAGAATGAGTGAGGGAGAAGCTATTTCACTCACAGCAGAATGTGAAGGTTTTTCGGTAGAATGTGTGTCTGATTCTATTGCTGAAAAAGCAATCAAAAGAGAAATTACGGAAAGTGATATAAAAGAACAACTTTCAAAATCAGGCGGAACTCAGTTCTACATTGAGGAGATTAAAACAGAAATTGAAAGTGGTTTATCTGTTCCTGTTTCAGCAATAAATAAACTCAGGCGAGATGCTTTTGAAAAAATTACTCAAAAAATACTTTCAAAAAACACGCCTGAAAAAACAGATGATTGTTATTCAGAAACAGAAAAATTTCTGAAAACAAAATCAGAAAATTGCAAAAGTAAAACATATTTGTTTTTCAGAAATGAAGAGCAGATTTTTGAAAATATTTCTGATGATTTTACAATCGTTCTTCCACTTAAAACTGATGAAAAAGTTTTTGAAAAACTTATCCTTGAAGGAAAGTCTGTTTCAGCAGAAATGCCGAGAGGAATTTTTTCTCATTCCGATGAATTGAGAAAAAAAGCAGAAACACTTTTTCATAAGGGTGTGAAAAGATTTTTCTGTCCCACCCTTGACAGTGCAGTAATTGCAAAAGATTTGGGTGCAGAAGTTACTGCATCTTACGGTTCAAATATTTTCAATAGTCATTCTCTTGATATGTGGAAAAAATACTTTGCAGATGAAGCAATCCTTTCAACGGAAATGACTGTTTCTCAGATTAATAAAATCAGAGGAGACATCAGAACCGGTATTATTTGTTACGGAAAACTTCCTCTTATGCTGACTCGAAACTGTCCCGTTAAAACTTTTTCTTCGTGCTCTGTGTGCGGTGGAAAAGGTAAACTTACAGACAGAAAAGGATATGAATTTTCTGTTGATTGTTCATCGGGTACAAGTGAAATTCTGAACAGTGTACCATTATATATTTTCGACCGTTTATCTGAATTTAAAAACGTAGATTTCTGTGTTCTTAAATTTACAACGGAAAGTAAAGATGAATGCAAAAAAATAACAGATAAATATCTGAGACGTGAAAAATCTGAAGATAAATTTACACGGGGACTTTATTACCGTGGAGTTATTTAAAAAATCCGAAAGGAGATAATTATGAAAAAATCATTTAAAAAATGGCTTATACCGGTTATAGCTGCTATAGTTGCAATTGTTGCGGTAGTAGTTCTTTTGGCAACAGGTGTAATAGGCTCAGATAATACAAAGGTTCCTGATCTTCTTAACATACATGTTGAGGAAGCTCAGAAAATTCTTGAAGAAAACGAGCTTTTAATTGATATTGTAAAAGAAATAAATGATGAAATTGAAGAAGAAAACATTGTGTTCAAACAGAATCCTCCTGTTGGCACAAAAGTAAAAAAAGGTGCAATTGTCACAGTTGTTATCAGCGAAAAACCGGTGGAAACAATTATTCCTGATGTAGAGTATTATGACAAGAATGTGGCAATTGATGTTCTGCAGAATGCAGGTCTGCGTGTTGAAATAATCGAAGAAGAAAATGATAATTATGCAGATGGAGTGGTAATTTCACAGAGTCAGACAGGAAAAGGTCAGACCGGTTCGGTAATTACAATAACCGTCAGCAAAAATGATAAGGAAGAAAAAGAAGAAACAGAAATTGTTCCTTCTCTTACAGGAAAAACTTTACAAGAAGCAAAAGAAATTCTCGGAGATAAATTTTATATTAAAGTCACAGGCGAAGCGTTCAGCGATACGGTAAAGAAGGGGGCAATTGTGCTTCAGGAGCCGGAAGCAGATAGCAGTGTGCATATAAATTCTGTTATTTCGGTTGTAATCAGTAAAGGAAAAGCGAGTGAAGCAGAAATAATAATGCCTGATGTTGTTTACTCTTCAAGAATAAAAGCAAGGGAAACACTTGAAAAATTGGGACTTAAAGTTATTGTAAAAGAAGAATACAGCAACTCAATTCCTGCAGGCGTTGTAATGTCACAGAGTGTTCCCGAAGGAGAAAAAATTACTGCTGATAAGGTTGTTACAATTGTTGTAAGCAATGGGATAAAGCCTGAAATTACAACGATAAGACCTGAAGACCTTCCCACACAACTGACAACATCTCCCAAAGATGAAACAACAAAGAAAAACGAATCAGAAAAACCAACAAAGAAACCCTCAACCACAACGGTTCCGGTAACTCAGAAACCTGCAGATACAGAAGAAGGAAAATATGTTGCTGATTTTGCAATTATTACAGACAAAACTGAAGCAAAAGCAGGAGACGTTATTACAGTCAGTGTTAAACTGAAAACCAACTATAAAATTGTTGCTGTTTCTCTTCCTGTAATTTATGATGCGAGTATTTTTGAAATTGTAGGCGCAGAAGACGGAAATCTTTCATCTTTCCTCAATTTTACAGGAACTCTTACGGAAAATTCATATACAACAAACGGTAACTGGAAAAGCCCCGATAACATGTATTCCAAAAACTCAAACGAAGAACATTGGACTTCATCTTTAATAAAATCAAGGTACAAAATTGCTTTTGCAACATGGGTAGCAACTCCCTCGCAAGGAACAGTAATTACTTCCCTTGATAAAGAAGAAACAATTGTTACTTTCAGGTTGAAAGTAAAAGAAAATGTTACTGATACAACCGGTAAAATTTTCCTTAGTCAGGACTTTATCAAAACCACAGAAGCACCTCAGGGAATTTTGTCTGTAGGCAGAACAACATCAGGCAAAATTACTGCAGATTCAATTGTTGCTACAGGACAGACAATTGATTTGAGAGATGCGTTGGCTTTGGTAACAATAAAATAAAAGAGAGGTATTTTAACATGAAAAAATTTTTGGCACTTCTTATGGCCGGTGCAATGCTTCTGTCCTTTGCAGCATGTGGCGGTAACAACGAAGGAGAAACAACAACAGAACCTGAACTCACAACAGAGGCTCCTGTAAATTCGGAAGTTGAAGATGCTACTGAAGAAGCAATCGAAGGTGAAGTTACAGAAACCGAAGAAGAAACTGAAGAAGTAACAGTTGAAGAAGATGTTACAGAAAAAGACGGTGAAGCTGTAACTGAAAAGAAAGAAGAAGCAACCGAAAAAACAACAAAAAAACCTGAAACTCAGAAACCTGCAGATACAGCAAACGATCCTTCAAAATGGTCAAAGGCTGAAATTATTGATTATTGTTCAAAGGCACTTGACAGAGTCAAATCAGAAAAAGCAGGTTATACAAAGAACGGACACATGGTAGTGAAGGGTGACGTTAAAGGTCTTCCCTCATGGCTCGTTTCAATTTTCACAAAAGATGAAACAACAACAATGGCAAAAGGTTCAGATAATAAAGGTGATTTCCCTGCAGCAGGTTACGATTGGTCATGTAAACTCCGTCCTCAGGATGTGGAAAGTGCAACAATCAAAGTTAGTGGTACTACTTATGAAATTATGATTAAACTCGGTACAGAAAAGAACCCTGCAACAGGCACAGCAAGTTCTTACGGCAGAGCAGTTTCTGTTATTGATGCTTCAGATGCAGCGGGTATGGTTCCCGGTCTTAAATCAGTTGATATGATTTATCACGATGGTTATATTCATGCAAAAATTGATTCAAAAACAGGTAATATTACTTACGCTCAGATTGCTGCAGCAGCAGACGCAAAAGCAACAATTTCACTTCTCGGTGATGTTGAAGCAAAGGATATCACAAGTACAGAAACATATACAAACTTTGTTTGGTAATTATTTAAATGCAGAACGCCCACAGTTTCAAAAACTGTGGGCGTTACTTTTATTCATTAATCTTTTTTATTTCGTTAAGCTTTTCAAGACATTTTTCACAGACATGTTTTTCTTTAAGCTTGATTGTATTTTCTGTTTCACCACAAATAAAACACGCAGGAGTAGGTATTTTAATAATGATACTGTCGCCGTTAAGAGAAAGTTTCAAAGATGTTTTACCTTCGACAATACCGAGTCTGTCACGTATTTCTTTCGGCAACACAAGTCTACCCTGTGGGTCAATTTGTCGTATGCAAAAATATTCATTTTTGTTACTCACAAAGTTCGCCTCCTCGGACATGTCATTTCAAGGAAATAATACCATAAAATGACATTTATGTCAATAAGCAGAGTATATTTAACGGCAATTGACAAATTTTTCATGTACTAAAAAAATCAGAAAAAAATATACATATTCCGGGTGATAAATATGATGAATTATGTATGGGGAGCAATGGTTGTTTTTTCTTTCATCTCTGCATGTTTCTCGGGTAATATGCAAGCACTTTCAGATTCTGTTGTTAATGGTGGTCAGGATGCAATAAGTCTCATAATAAAACTGACGGGAATGATGTGCCTGTGGGGAGGAATAATGAAAATTGCAGAAAAATCAGAACTTACAAAAGTTATATGTAATTTGCTCAGACCATTGTTTTCCTTGCTATATAAAAATATTGATAAAAATTCACCTACTGCCCATGCAATGTCAATGAACATAACAGCAAATTTATTGGGTCTTGGTAATGCGGCAACTCCGTTGGGACTTGAGGCTATGAGACGTATGCAGGAGGCAAATCCTGATAAAAGCAGAGCAACTGATGATATGATAGTTTTTGTTGTGATGAATTCTGCTGCTATGAGACTTATTCCAACAACTGTTGCAACGCTGAGAACACAATTCGGAAGTGAAAGTCCTATGGAAATTATGCCTGCCACCTGGGTCAGCACATTACTTTCACTTTTTGCAGGAGTGACAGTTGCAAAAATTATATCAAAAATCACATCAAAAAACAGAGAAAATATTTTTGATTTAAGATTTTTTAAAAGGAGTAAAGTCAGATGAAGTTTCTCGGCGCAGCAGTCCTTCCTCTTGTAATAACTCTGATTGTGATTTTTGGAATAGTCAAAGGTGTGAAAATTTTTGATTGTTTCATTGAGGGCGCAAAAGAGGGTCTTATAACCATTAAAAATATTTTACCTTCAATTGTAGGTCTTGTAGTTGCAGTCGGTATGCTGAAAGCATCGGGAGGCCTTGATATAATTGTAAAGTTTCTTTCTCCACTTTCCGGAATAACGGGAATCCCTGAAGAAATTATGCCACTTGCAGTTCTCAATCCCATATCAGGTGGCGGTGCTTTATCAATGTACGAATTAATTCTTAAAGAGCACGGTCCTGATTCTTATCTTGGCAGAGTTGCTTCTGTAATGATGGGAGCAACTGAGACAACTTTTTATGCCATTGCAGTTTATTTTGGTTCTGTCGGAATAAAGAAAACACGTCACACATTATTGGCAGGACTTATTGCAGATTTTACAAGTTTTGTTGCATCTGCATGGACGGTAAGAATGTTTTTCGGGAGTTAATTATGATAGGATTTACAATTACTTTGAAAAAAAGAAAACCTTATAGCCGATATAAAAATAAAAAAAGAAAAAAATATATTTATTTTTTACCTGTAATTATAATTGCTGTTTTTTCTGTTTTTGTTGCAGGTTTTTTTGGTGAAGAAGAGGAAGAAAAAATTGAAATCAGAACTGACGGTATACAGATTTTTAAAGAAATAAATAATTTTTCTGCTTACTGCAATCCTATTGTGATGAACGGATTTTTTTCTTATGAAAAAGGAGATGAAATAGAAAGCGAGAAACTTTTAAATATTGCTGTATGGTCTATTCTGAGTACAGAAAAGAAAGAAAAATATGAACTTTTTGACGGAGAATTGAGTATCCCGGAAAAAGACGTAAGAGATAGAATAAAACAACTTTTTTCAGAAGATGTTGAATACGAAACCACATCAACAGATTACATTATTTTTGATGAAAAAAGTAATTGTTATAACGTGCCTACAATGGGATTTTTTTCTGAATATTCAGGGATATTAAAAAGTGTCAAAGCTGAAAAGGACAGGACAAAACTTTCCGTTGAGTGTCTGAAAAGTAATGCGTTCAAACAAGACAGCTCCGGAAAGACCGTGTTTCCCGAAGCTGAAAAAAGTGTAATAATTATATTAAAAAAAGGTGAAAATTCACATTATATTGAGAGGATTTATGAAGAATAAATTTCACAAGAAAATCTTGAAGTGATCGGATTTCTTTTTGAATAGTTAACTATAAAAGTTTTTTCTCCGACAAATCTGACGATGAGACCTCTTTGCTTTTGTAACTCTAAAGAACGAAGTATTGCAGAAGATTTTTCAGTGGCAGTTTTAGTGTCAGGTGTCAGATATCTGAGTTCCGTTGGGACGAGTTCTGATTTCTCTGAAAAATAAAAATCTGAAAGAAGAAGTTTGTCAAAGTTTTCTGTTTCAGTGTTTATTTTTTCTTTGAAAAATGTGTGAAGCAAATTGTAAATTTCTTTTGTTGAAACAGAAACAAAAGAAAGTTTTTTCTCTTGGAAAAAAACAGAAATTTCTTCAAACATTTCATAGGGATTTTCAAAATATTTTTCAAGTTCATTTATGCTCAGAATGAAACGTTGTGAATTGTAAATTTTCTCGAACACATCTTCAAATTTTTTCAGGAATAAAATATCATTATGAGACAAATCTCTGTTTGATAAAATTTCATAAGGTGAATATGGGGAAAAAACAAAATCAAAATTTTTTGAAATTTCAACCATTTTTGTGCCGTGAAGAATTTTGAGAAAACCTAATTGAAGCTGATGGGATTTCAGAGCAAAAACTTCATTGAAAGATTTTTTGAAATCTTCAATGTTTTCACCGGGAAGGCCTGCAATAAGATCGGTGTGGATGTTGATATTTCCTTGTTCAATAAGTTTCTTCGTATTTGACAAAACTTTTTGTGTATCTGTTTTTCTGCAACTGAGAACCAATGTTTCATCTTTTGTGGATTGAATACCGATTTCAAGCTGAATGAGACCATCAGGAGCAGTAGCAAGAAGTGAAATCAAATTTTCATCAAGTAAGTCTGCTGCAATTTCAAAATGAAAATTAATATTTTTATCCGAAAAATTTTCAATAATATATTGCCATATTTCATAGGCTCTTTTTTTGTCTGCATTAAAAGTTCTGTCAACAAATTTAACTTGTTTTACATTATGTGATGAGAAAAACCTAAGGTCACTTTTTACTCTTTCAAGACTTAAAAATCTCACACCATTTTCTGCTGATGAAAGACAATATGCACAGGAAAAGGGACAACCTCTTGAAGACTCGTAGTAGACAATTCTGTTTTCAAAAAGATGAATGTTTTCTTCATCATAGGCAAATGGAATTTCATCAAGGTTCAGAATTTTTTCAGCAGATGTTTTTCCTATGGAAATCAGTTCATAAAAACTTTTTTCGCCCTCACCTTTCAAAACAAAATCAAAATCATTTTTATCAAAGAAAGGATGCTCATTAATAAAAGATATCTCGGGACCACCAAGAATTATTTTAGTTTCAGGAGAAATTTTTCTGAGAATTTTGCAAAGACGTGACACATATTCCACGTTCCATATATAAACGGAAAAAGCAACAACCTCAGGCTCTTCAGAAAAAATTCCGTCCAGAATAAAATCAATATTATCATTGATTGTAAATTCTTTTATTATAATTTTTTCTTTATTGTATCCCTTGCTTACTGCAAAATTTTTTAAAGAGTGAACAGCAAGACATGAATGTATGAATTTTGAATTCAATGCACAAAGCAAAACTTTTTTATCAGTCATCAATTTTATACACCTTAGGTTTCTTTAAGTATACTTCCCCTCTTGAGGAAATTATCACAATACGTATTTCATCTGTTTCTTCTTCATCGAAGATGCAGATTTTTTTGTTGCCTATACAAGTTCCTTCAAAGAATTGGCACGACCATTTGCCAAAATCGTTTTTTGTATATATTGCAAAGTTTTCAACTCTTTGTCCTTTCTGAATATCTTCTTCAAGAACAATACAGTTGAATCTGATTTCTTTTCCGAATTTCACATCAAAACTTGCGTGATACAAAGTTTTGTCTTCTTCAACTTCGCAGAAATCACAATTTTCTGCAAGATTTACTGCGAAAGATTTTCTGATTTTTTCACCGAGTTCATAGAGTCTTTTTTCATCGCGTTTGTCTATAAGACCTTCTTTTGTGGGTGGAACATTAAGGTGGAAACAACAGTTTGCACCGACTGTGTTGATATAAGTTTTCCAGAGTCTTTCAAGAGAATGGGGTTCTTCTTTTTCATGATAGAACCATCCGGGACGTATTGACATGTCAACTTCACTTCCGCAGAAAGAAAGTCCTTTTGAATGGATAATATTCTGTAATGAGCCTAATTCCTTATCTGTGTTATAAATATAAGGAAGACTGCTTTCAATAGGTGAACCTTCTGTTTGCTTTTCGGAAAAATAAACAAGCTCATGAGGAACAATTGCCCATTCGCTGTGTCGGCATGAACCTGATTCATTTCCGCACCAACGCACATCCGGTCCGTGGTCGTTGAAAATCGTGGCATCGGGCTGATATTTTCTTATGAGTTCGATGTAACCGGGGAAATCGTACTCCTGTTTTTTGCCGTTAGGACCTTCACCACAGGCTCCGTCAAACCATACATGAAAAACTTCTCCGTAGTTTGTGAGTAATTCTACAAGCTGATTTTTGTAGTATGTGTTGTAGTCATCTGTCCCGTAACAGGATGAATTTCTGTCCCAGGGGGAAAGATAAAAACCGAATTTGAAATTATTTTTATGACATGCATCGGCAAGTTCTTTTACAATGTCACCTTTTCCGTTTTTGTAGGGACTGTTTTTAATTGAATGTTCTGTATATTTACTTGGCCACAGACAGAAACCGTCGTGATGTTTTGCTGTGATTACAAGTCCCTTCATTCCGGCTTTTTTAAAAATTTCAACAATTTTTTCAGCATCGAATTTTTCAGGGTTGAAAATTGAGGGATTTTCTGTACCATCTCCCCATTCTTTATCAGTGAACGTGTTCACACCGAAATGTATAAAGCCGTAAAATTCAGTTTTGTACCAATTAACCTGTCTTTCTGAGGGTATAACATTTGCTGCGTTTTCAAGAAATGTTTTAAAGTCCATTATAAAGTCCCCTTTCATAGATACAATTTTACAGCAAAATTAATATGTCAGTCAAGTGTTTGTTAAAAAATAAACAAAAAAGAGGGATACAGAATTCATTTTTTAGGGTATTCGGGAGAAAATAAAAATATCTATTGATTTTTGGTAAAAATTAGAATATCATATAATCAATGTAAAATGGGGAAGAAGGTTTTTCGCAAAAAAATCTGATTTTAATTTTGCAAAAGCCAAGGAGGATTTTATACGATGAAAGTACAGTTTACAGAAACAATTTTAAGAGACGCAAACCAGTCCCTCATCGCAACAAGAATGCCCTTTAAAGAGTTTGAGGAAATTCTTCCTGAACTTGATAAAGCGGGTTATTATTCTCTTGAATGCTGGGGCGGTGCAACATTCGACTCATGTCTGAGATATCTCAGTGAAGATCCCTGGGAAAGACTCAGAAAAATCAAAGCAGCTTGTCCCAACACAAAACTTCAGATGCTTCTCAGAGGTCAGAATCTTCTCGGTTACAAACATTATCCCGATGATGTTGTGAGAATGTTCATAAAGAAGAGCGTTGAAAACGGTATTGACATTATCAGAATTTTCGATGCACTTAATGACATCAGAAACATTGAAGTAGCAGTTGATGAGACACTCAAAAACGGTGCTATTGCATCAGGTACAATCTGCTACACACTCAGTCCCATTCATGACCTTGAATCTTATGTGAAACTTGCTAAGGAAATGGAAAAGATGGGCGTTCAGTCAATCTGTGTAAAAGACATGGCTGGTATTATGGGACCTCAGGATGGTTACGACCTTGTTAAGGCTCTCAAAGAAAACGTAAAAGTTCCTGTTATTGTTCACACACACAGCACAACAGGTCTCGGACCTCTTACACTTCAGAAAGTTGTTGAAGCAGGTGCAGACGTTATTGACACAGCAATTTCATGCTTCTCAGGCGGTACACCACAGCCTGCAACAGAAACAATGGCTTATGCTCTTAAACAGCAGGGCTATGAAGTTGATCTTGATATGGACGTGCTTAAGAAAATCAACGATTTCTTCAAACCTTACAGAGAAGAAACACTCAAATCAGGTCTTCTTAACCCCGTTGTTCTTGCAACATCAACAGATGCTCTTAATTATCAGATTCCCGGTGGTATGCTTTCAAACCTTGTAGCACAGCTTACTGCTCAGAATAAACTTGACAAACTTGAAGAAGTTCTTGCTGAAACACCCAGAGTAAGAGAAGATCTTGGTTATCCTCCTCTTGTTACTCCTATGAGCCAGATGGTTGGTGTTCAGGCAACAGCAAACGTACTTGCAGGCGAAAGATACAAGAACGTTTCAAAGGAAATCAAGAACTATGTTAAGGGTGAATACGGTAAGGCACCCGGCAAAATCAATAAAGATGTGCAGAAACTTATTCTCGGCGATGAAGCTCCCCTCAAGATTCGTTTTGCAGACACTCTTGAGCCCGGCTTTGAAAAAGCAAAAGCTGAGATTGGTGATAAAGCAAGAAGCGATGAAGATGTTCTTTCTTACATTGCTTTCCCCGCACAGGCAGAGGCATTCTTCGACAAGCGTCAGCAGAAAGAAGAAAATACTGTCAAATATTCAATCAGGAGGGTTGATTGATGATAGGTCAGACACTTGGTTTATTAACAGGAAAAGCACTTGAAACATCAGACGTGCTTATGGTATGCGTAGTTGGCATAATTGTTGTTATTATTGAACTTGCACTTATCGCATTCTGCATCACAGGTGTATCAAAGGCAATTAACGGTCTTACAAAGGCAACGAAGAAAAAAATGAAGGCAGAAGCAACTGCTCAGACAGGCTCAACTCCTGCAGCAGTTTCAGCACCCGCACAGGCAGCTCCTGCAGCAGTAGTTAAAAAGGATCCTGAACTTATTGATGTTGATGAAAAATCAGCAGCAATTATCATGGCTATTGTCAGCGATGAAACAGGTATCCCTCTTGAGAGACTTGCATTCAAATCAATTAAGAAAATTGACTAAAGAATAACGAGGTAATTGAAATGAAATATGTAGTTACATTAAACGGAAAAAATTATGAAGTAGAAGTTGCTGAAACAGAAGCAACAGTTCTCAGCGTAACAAATGCTCCCGCAGCAGCTCCCGTAGCAGTAGCAGCTCCTGCTCCTGTTGCAGCTCCCGCAGCAGCTCCTGCACCTGCAGCAGCACCTGTAGCAGGTGACGGTGAAAAAGTTCTTGCTCCTATGCCCGGTACAGTTCTCGGCGTTAAAGTTAACGTAGGCGATACAGTTAAAGCAGGTGACGTTGTTATCGTTCTTGAAGCTATGAAAATGGAAAACGATATCGTTGCTCCTTGTGACGGTACCGTTAAGCAGATTCTTGTTCAGAAAACATCAACTGTTAACACAGATGACGTTCTTGCAGTTATCGGCTGATAAGGAGGATATACCTCTATGAGTATTATTGAAATTGTAAAAGGTATCTGGGAGTCATCAGGCTTTGCTGCTCTTACTATTCAGCAGGGCATTATGCTCCTTGTTTCCTTTGTTCTTATGTACCTTGCAATCAAAAAGAAATATGAGCCTATGCTCCTTCTTCCCATTGCTTTTGGTATGATGCTTGCAAACCTTCCTCTTGCAGGACTTATGGATGACCCTCTCGGTCTCATGTCAGTAGGTGAAGTTGAAATTGTCGAGGGTGCACACTGGTATGATTCAGGTGTTCTCAGACTCATTTATGCAGGTGTTAAGAGTGGTATCTTCCCCTGTCTTATCTTCATGGGTGTTGGTGCTATGACAGACTTCGGTCCCCTTCTTTCAAGACCTATAAGCCTTCTTTTAGGCGCAGCAGCACAGCTCGGTATTTATGTTGCTTTTGCTATTGCAATTCTTCTTGGTTTCTCACCTGAAGAAGCAGCATCAATCGGTATTATTGGTGGTGCAGACGGTCCCACAGCTATTTTCACTGCGTCAAAACTTGCTCCTCACCTTCTTGCTCCTATTTCAGTTGCGGCTTATTCTTATATGGCTCTTATTCCCATTATCCAGCCGCCTATCATGAAAGCTCTCACAACTAAAAAAGAGAGAGAAATCAAGATGGAACAGGGCAGAAAAGTAAGCAAGACAGAGAAAATCATTTTCCCTGTTGTTGTTACAGTTCTTTGTGCGCTTCTTATTCCTTCAACAGCTCCCCTTATCGGTATGCTTATGCTCGGTAATATCTTCCGTGAATGCGGTGTTGTTGAAAGACTTAACGATACAGCTCAGAACGCACTCACAAACATCGTTACAATTCTTCTCGGTGTTACAGTTGGTGCCACAGCAAACGGTGAAACATTCCTCACTCTTGATACAATCAAGATTATTGCACTCGGTCTTATGGCTTTCTGTTTCTCAACAGTCGGCGGACTTCTTCTCGGAAAACTTCTCTGCCTTATCACAAAGGGTAAAATCAATCCCCTTATCGGTTCAGCAGGTGTTTCCGCAGTTCCCATGGCAGCTCGTGTTGCACAGGATGTGGGCAGAAAATATAACCCCACAAACTTCCTCCTCATGCACGCAATGGGTCCCAACGTTGCAGGTGTTATCGGTTCTGCAGTTGCAGCAGGATTTATGATGATGCTTTTCGGCAACTGATTTTGTTATAAAATGATTACCCGAAGATTTTTTACAATCTTCGGGTGTTATTTTTGTTAAGAAAAGGTTACATATTTTTGTTTTCCTTGACTTTAACTCATAAAAAAGGTATTATATCTATGTATGCATTTACTTTAAAATTTTTATGAAAGAAAGTCTGTAATGAATATTCTTGTAACGTTAAATTCAGGATATATGGGACCTTTGAGCGTGATGCTGAAATCCATTATGATAAATGAACCCGAAGAAGAAATAAATCTCTATGTGGCTCATTCATCATTAACAGAAAAAGATTTCTCTATCATTGACAAGGTTATTGACAAGACGAGAACAACGGTTCATCCTATTTCCGTTTCTCCGTCTTTGCTTGAACACGCCCCTGTTCTTAAAAGAATTTCAAAGGAAACATATTACCGACTTCTTGTTCTTGATATTATTCCTGAAGATGTGGACAGGATTCTCTATATGGATCCCGATATTGTTGTGAACAAAAGCATGAAAGAACTTTACAATGTTGATTTTAAAGGTTCAATTGTTGCTGGAGCAGGTCATACTACAGGATGCGTTGAATGGTATAACAAAAAGAGACTTGATATGCCCGAGAATTCTCAGTATGTCAATGCTGGTGTTCTCATGTTTAACCTTGAGGAAATGAGAAAATACTGCACAACACAGGATATATTTGACTACATTGAAAAAAATCTGAAGAAACTCTGGCTTTCTGATCAAGATGTTATTAACGGAATGTTTGGCGGAAGGACAGTTTATTTTGATACAAAGGTTTTCAATCTTGATGAAAAAGTGTTCAGACGTGAAAGAAAAATCGACCTTAATTGGGTAAGAGAAAATACGTCAATCATACACTACAATGGTTCAGATAAACCGTGGAAAGAAAAATATAAGGGCAAGATGGCGGAGTTCTATTTTCATTACAAAACACTTGCCGATAAGGATATAAAAAATGGATAAAATTTTCAAAACCACAAAAGCAAAAAGAATAGCGGTAATTGTGGGACTGCTTCTGTTGGGTTCGGTTGTACTTACCCTTTATTTTACAATCGGCAAGAAATTTTACGATATGTTTTCTGACAATACAAAACTTCTTGTCTGGCTTGAACAGTTCGGTAAGTGGGACGAAGTAGTGTTTGTAGGAATAAGAGCTTTGCAGACCGTTGTAAAATTCATTCCTGCAGAACCTCTTGAAATAGGTTCCGGTTATGTTTATGGTATATGGGGCGGCCTTTTTTACTGTATGTTAGGTACAGAAATCGGCTCTTTTATAATTTTGTTTATTACAAAGCTGTTCGGAATGAAAGCCATAAATCTTTTTGTTCCTCAGGAAAGAATTGACAAAATAAAATTTCTGCAAAATGAGAAAAAATTAAAAACAACACTGTTTTTTATTTATCTTATTCCCGGAACCCCTAAAGACCTGATAACTTATTTTATCGGAAAAACTAAGATAAAAATTTCACACTTTCTCATAATTACAGGTATTGCCCGTATACCGTCGATCATCACATCCACATGGTGTGGTGCTGCTTTGGGAGAAAAGAATGTAAAACTTGCAGCAATAGTATTTTTTTCTACTCTTGCCGTGACAATTATCGGTACATTTTTCTATAAGAAATTTTTTGAAAAAGATGATAGTTCTGAACCTGCTGAAAAATAAAATTCAGCAGGTTTAAATTTTTTAAAAATATTGAAAAAACACGTATTTATATTGAAACTTTTCGCATTTTGTAATATAATATATATCTGAATATTTTATCGTGGAGGAGAAGGACCTTGAGCATTTATCTTGACAATAGTGCTACAACGCCATTGTGCGAAAGTGCAAAGAAAAAAATGGTTGAAGTTCTTGATAATTGTTGGGCAAATCCCTCTTCTATTCACCATCTTGGAGTCGTTGCCAAAGATGAACTTGACAATGCGCGAAAAATTATTGCGAGTAAAATTTCCTGCCGTGAAGATGAAATTTTCTTTACTTCAGGTGGCACTGAAAGTAATAATATTGCTATTTTCGGTGTTGTGGAAAAACTGTCCCGCAGAGGTAATAAAATAATCACAACTGCTGTTGAACATCCAAGTGTAGAAAACCCTATTAAATCACTTGAAAATAAGGGTTTCAATGTTGTTCGTCTTCCTGTAGGGGAAAACGGAAGCATAAACATTCAGGATTTAATTCGTGAGGTTGATGAAAAGACAATTCTTGTCAGCGTAATGCTTGTAAATAATGAACTCGGAAGTATAAATCCTGTAGGGCTTATAAAAAAAGCGGTGATGATGAAAAAATCTCCTGCTCTTATTCATTGCGATGCAGTGCAGGCCTTCGGTAAAATACCTCTTAAGCCCGAAAAACTCGGTGTGGATTTAATGAGTATCAGTTCTCACAAAATTCACGGTCCTAAAGGTGCCGGTGCCTTGTATATAAGAAAAGGTGTAAATATTGTTTCACCAGTCTATGGTGGCGGACAGGAAAAAGGAATCCGTTCAGGTACAGAGCCAATGCCCGCTTTGTGTGGTTTTGGTGCTGCGGCAGAGGAACTTACCGATATTGAAAAAACTTTCGAAAACGTAAAAAATCTCAGAGACAGACTCGTTGAAAGACTTGAACAGATAAACGGAGTAGAAATTAACTCAAAGAGTGAAAATCTCCCCTATATAGTGAATTTTTCAGTTATGGGTATTCCCTCTCAGCCCATGATAAATTATTTATCCGAGAGAGAGATTTATGTTTCGGGTGGCTCTGCTTGTGCAAAAGGTCACAGAAGCAGTACACTTCAGGCTGCAGGTCTTTTACCCGAAAGAATAGACAGTGCCATAAGAGTCAGTCTGTCACGTTATAATACAGAAAAAGAAATTGATATTCTTTGTGAAAATATAGAAAACGCTTTGAAAGAACTCAGGAAGGTTTAATAGGAAATGAAAGAAATTATACTTATTAAAAACGGTGAACTTGCTCTCAAAGGTCTTAACAGAAGAACTTTTGAAGACATGATGATAAAGAACATGAGAAGAAGACTTGAACATATAGGAAAGTTTACTTTCACTGCTTCTCAGTCAACAATCATGGTTGAAAGTGCAGAGGAAAATGCAGATTTTGATACAGCGTTTTCTGCTCTTAAAAAAGTTTTCGGTATTGCAGGACTTTCACGTGCTGCAGCAACTGAAAAGGATATTGATAAAATCAAGGCAACTGCTGAGGAATACCTTGCAGATGAACTGATGTTTGCAAACACTTTCAAAGTAAATGCAAAAAGAAGTGACAAGAAATTCCCCCTGAAATCTCCTGAAATCTGCATGGAAGTGGGTGGATATCTTCTCGAAAAATTCCCAAATCTTACAGTTGATGTTCATAACCCTGATATTATTGTAACAGTTGAAGTAAGAGACAAGGAAGTTTATATTCACGGTAATCAGCACAAAGGTGCAGGTGGTATGCCTTCAGGTTCTGCAGGTAAAGCAGCACTCCTTATTTCAGGTGGTATTGACAGTCCTGTTGCAGGTTGGATGATGGCAAAAAGAGGGTTGCGTCTCATGGGTATCCACTTTGCAGCACCTCCTTATACAAGTGAACTTGCAGAGAAAAAAGTTCATGAACTTACACGTAAGGTTGCAGCTTACAGCGGAAGAATAAAACTTTATGTTGTTGAATTTACAAAAATTCAGGAAACAATAAAAGATAATTGTCCTGAAGAATTGTTTACCATAATTATGAGAAGAATAATGATGAAGACGGCTGAAAAAATTGCACGTCGTGAAGATTGTGAAGCTCTTATCACAGGTGAAAGTTTAGGTCAGGTTGCAAGTCAGACTCTTAAAGCACTTGCTTGTACGGACCGAGCAACTGATATGCCTGTTTTCCGTCCCTGTATTGGCATGGACAAAGGTGAAATCGTTAAAATTTCAAGAGAGATAGATTCTTTTGACACATCAATTCTTCCTTACGAAGACTGTTGTACAGTTTTCACTCCCAAACATCCCAAAACAAAACCGAGTGTTGAGGAAGTTGAAAAGGCTGAGAGTCTTGTTGATTTTACGGAAATGATTAATGAAGCAGTTGAGAGTGCAAGATTTATTTTAATTGACTAAGGGTGATTGTTTTTGGTTTGCGAAATTGTTTGTGTAGGAACAGAAATTTTACTTGGTGATATTGTAAACACAAACGCAGTTTATCTTTCAAAAGAACTTGCGTCAATGGGAATAAGTGTTCTCAGACAAAGTGTCGTGGGAGATAACAACACAAGGCTCAAAGAAATGCTCAGACAGGCTCTTGACAGAAGTGATATTGTAATCACTACAGGAGGTTTAGGTCCTACGGCAGATGATATTACACGTGACAGATGTTGCGAGGTAATGGAAAGTGAACTTGTACTGAGTGAAGAAATAAAAAATGAAATTGAAAGTTATTTTGTAAGCAAAGGACTTACAATGGCTGAAAGTAATATCCGTCAGGCTTATATACCTGCAGACGGAACTGTTTTCAGAAATCATAACGGCACAGCACCGGGTTTTGCAATTGAAAAAAATTCAAAGTGCATTATTGCTTTGCCCGGACCTCCCAGAGAAATGAAACCTATGTTTGAAGAATACGTTGTTCCTCTCCTTAAAAAGTATTCTACAGCATCAATTGTTTCCCATAATATAAAAATGATCGGCATAGGTGAATCTGCTATGGCAGAAGAAGCGGGAGACCTTCTTGACGGAGAAAATCCTACTGTTGCACCTTATGCAAAAGACGGGGAATGTTTTCTTCGCGTAACTTCAAGAGGAGAAACTCCGGAGGAAGCAGAAGAAAAAGCAAAACCTGTTGTTGATGAAATTATAAATAAATTCAAAAATTATGTTTATGCAGTTGATATGCCGAACATTGAAACTGCACTTGTAGAACTTCTAAAAAAATACGGACTGAAAATTGCTCTTGCAGAATCCTGCACAGGTGGTTTTGCAGCAAAAAGAATAACAGATATTTCAGGAGCATCATCCGTTTTCGATTGTGGTGTTGTTTCCTACTCAAATGAAATAAAAAATAAAATACTCGGTGTCAGTAAAGAAGACCTGAAAAATTACGGTGCAGTAAGTGAGACTGTTGCAAGACAGATGGCTGAAGGTGTGAGAAAATTAAGTGGTGCTGACTTTGGCGTGGGAATTACAGGTATTGCAGGACCTCTCAGTGATGGTACGGACAAACCTGTCGGACTCAGTTTTGTTGCAATGAGCCATGAAAACGGCACAGAGTGTATTAAAATAATGACTTCAAGGCACGACAGAGATTATAACAGATATGTTAACGCTTCACGTGCTTTTGATATGGTACGAAGACAGATTATAAAGAAATATGAATATAAGGAGGAAGAATAATGAGCGATAAAGAAAAGAACATTAACGGCGAAGAAGAAACCTTTGAAGACATTTTTTCCAGTCTGAGAGAAAAATATAATCTTCAGCCTTTCGGCAGCGAAGAAAAAACTGAAAATGCTGAGGAAAAACAGGTTTTCTACAATCCTTCCGAAGACAGTGAAATAGATGATTTCTTCAAAGAAGCAGAAGAAGGCTATACTGCTCTTTATGAAGAAGTTGATGCAAAAATCGCAGGTGTTGATGAAGAAGCGCTTAAACATGAAGCAGAAGTTCTAGGCGTTGAATATGGTGTGGACGATGAGCCTGTAAAGGAAGAGACGAAAGAACCTGCAAAAGAAGAGCCTATGGAGTTCGAAGATATTTATTCAGACAGCTCAGAGGAGCAGACTTTTGAAGATGTATATTCAGAAAGTGTACCTGAACATGCTGAAGAAATAACAGAATCTGCAGATGAAGAAAAAGAAGAAGCTGTGCCTGTAGTAAGTGTAGAAGACCTTGCTAAGGAAATTTCCGAAGAAGTAGCAGAAGAAGAGAAAACTGCTAAAAAGAAATTTTCTTTTTTACCCCAAAAAAGTGATTCTACAGGAGAGAAAATCAGAAAAATAGTTTTAATTATTTCAATTCTTGCGATTCTCGGAAGCGCAGGATGGCTTATTAATGACTACTTGATTCAGCCACATCTTATTTCACAACAAAATGAGGAAGTAGCAGAACTTATCGACAATACAGAATCAACTCCCGAGCAGGTAGTTGAAAAACTCAATAATCTTGATGAAGAAGAAAAGACAGTAACTTTTGAAAGTCTTAAAGCTCAGAATAAGGAATTCAAAGCATGGATTGCTGTTCCCGGAGCTAACATCAGTCTTCCTGTTGTACAGACATCAAACAATGATAAATATCTTAAAACAGGATTTAACGGAAAATGGCTTTCAGGTGGTACAGCGTTTATTGATTATCAGAATAAAGCTGCATTCTCTGATATGAATACCGTAATTTACGGTCACAACATGCGTGACGGTTCTATGTTCGGTAAAATAAAGAATTATAAGAGCCTTGATACTTATAAGAAAAATCCCCTTATTTATGTATATACCGAAAACGAAAACTATGTTTATAAAATTTATTCAGTTTTCCTCACAAGTGCAGTGAAAAGTGATGATAACGGATATGTATTTGCATATAATTTTATAAACCTTTCAAGCAGTGATAACTTTGCAAGTTTTATGGAAGAAGTAAAACTTCGTTCTTATTACAACACCGGAGTTGATTATGTAGAGGGCGATAAGATTATTACTCTTTCCACGTGCGACAGAACAGTTATGAAAAACGGAAGACTTGTAATGATCGGCAGACTTGTAAGAGAAAATGAAGATGAAAGTGTTGACACTTCTGTGGCAACCGTAAACAGCAGGCAGAAATATCCTGCAGGTTGGTATGCAAAGAAAAAGCAGAAAAATCCCTATGAAGATGCGATAAAATGGATAGCACAATAAGAGAGAGGATGACAAAAAGTGCAGATTAAACTGATTTCATTCAGCGAGAATGAACTTGTTTCCATGAATGTTGCTCATGAGGCAATCATAAGTAAAATCAAGGAAACAACAGGTGTTGATGAAAACTTTCTTTTCTGTCAGACACAGAAAGAAATGTTCAAAGGAGTAAAGCAGGGCATAGAAAGTGCCGATGTTGTTCTTGTGGCAGTTGATATATCAAAATTTATTTCAACAAAAGCAGCCCTTATAAGAGCACTTGGTCTCAAGTGCAAAATGGATGCTGAAATTTTAAAACTTATTAACAGTGATGCATGTATAGCTACTCTTAACGAGAACCAGACAAAAGCTCATGCAGCAATTCCTGTAAAAGGTGTATCTTTTGTAACAAAAGATGGTTTGTTCTCAGGTTTTGGTGTTGAAGCAGGTAAACAGAAACTCATTGTCGTCCCCATTGACGAAAGACGTATTGGTGCAGTTCTTGAAAATGATTTTGTTTATTTCCTTGTAAACGGTTCTAAAAAGAAAGAATCACCTGTTGTTGAAGAACCTGCAAAAGCAGAAATACCTGCAGATATGGAAGGCTATGTACAGCCTATTGAAGATTACGCTGCTCCTGCAGAAAATATTGAACCTCAGTATGAAGAAATATACAGAGCTCCTGAAGCACCTTCTGAAACAGAAGAAAACTCTTATGAAGATATTCAGTCTTCTTCTTACAATGAGGAAGATATGGAGGAACAGCTTCCTGAAGAAGTTGAAGCACCTGTTTCATCTCCTGATCCTCTTGCTGTACTTTCATCAAGAGGTGTAAAAATCGCTTTTGTAAGACAGACTGAAAATGATGTTTATACAAATGCTCTTGCAACTTATGCAAACTCAGAAGCAGTAGAGTTTGTTGATTTTGCACTTGACAGAACTCATGTTGATGACGTGAGTAAAAAGGAAGGTATTGCTTCCTACGCAAGAGCTGCAATCAAGAGAACTGATGCTGATTTTGCAATTGCAATGAGCGAAATTTGTAAAAACGAAGATGGTGAAAGTTACATTTTTGCAACACTCACTGATTTCAATAAATCAAGTGTTTTCAAGATTTTTTCATCAGAAGATGAATCTGACAGTGAACTTTACAGAACAGGTCTTGAAAGTATAATTGAAAAAATCACAAAAAGTACAGATGATTTGTACTTTGAAAATGACGATTTTGATCCTATGGGTGCAGCAATCCCAGAAAGAGGAAGCAGATTTACACCTGCAACACAGATTGCAATATGGGTTCTTATTATTGTTGCACTTTGTGCACTTTCAGCACTTATCATTGACTTTGCAATGTCATCAAATGCATCACTTGCAGAATCATCAGGTGTTATAATCAAAGAAATTGGCAATATCCTGTCGAGGTAAAATATGAAGTTTTTAGGTTTCTCTGATATGCACTATTCTGATGTTCAGATGACAGGGGAAAGAAATCGCCCTATGTCTCTTGAAAAGGTGAAAAAAGCGTTATCTGAGCATCTTGACGGATGTGATTTTGTTGTCAATTTCGGGGATACAGCAGACCTTTTTGAAGAAGGTAAAAGCCAGACTCTTTTGTGGCAGGAAACAGCTGATGTTCTTAAAAACTGCGGAAAAAAGTATTACTGCCTTCTGGGTAATCACGATACGTCAACGGATAAAACAACGTGGACAGAAATTATGGGTATGCCCTCAAGGTATTATTCTTTTGAGAGTGACGGATATAAAGTAATTGTTCTTGATCCTAATCAGAACGATGAGAAGAATCCTTTCCCTGAGGAAGAAATCAAATGGGCGTATTGTTACATTGATGATGAGCAGTTTGAGTGGATGAAAAACGAAATTGAAACTGCATCGGGAGATGTTATCATTTTTACTCATGAGTTGTTTATTCTCGGAGAAAGAGATAACGATGATGACCATGTAATCAGAAACAGAGAAAAGGTTATAGATTTTATTGAAAAAAGTGGTAAAGTGAAAGCTGTTTTTGCAGGACACTATCACTACGGTGACAGAGTTTTCCATAATGGTATTCACTACATAACGTTCCGTTCAATATGTCTTAATGATGATTATGCACATTATGTTGTAACGGTTGATGAAAAGGTCATTGATGTTCAGGAATTCGGTGTAAAATAAAAGTAAAAAGATACCCCTCATTGATGTCAAAATCAATGAGGGGTTAAGTTTATTTATACGCTGATTATTTTACTGCAGATTTTTTTGTCAGTGCTTTCATTACGAAGAGGAATGCAATTGTAAGAACTGCACCGATGGGAAGTGTAATCCATGCACTCTGTACAAAACCTGCTACAATGTACATAACGAATGAAATTGCAGCAACGGAAATTGCATAAGGAAGCTGAGTTGAAACATGGTTAAGGTGGTTACACTGAGCACCTGCTGATGACATGATAGTTGTATCAGAGATGGGTGAGCAGTGGTCACCGCAAACTGCACCTGCAAGACATGCTGAAATACCGATGATAAGTATTGTTGAATCTGCAGGGAAGATTGCTGTAACGATGGGAATGAGAATACCGAAAGTACCCCATGATGTACCTGTTGCGAAAGCAAGACCACAAGCAACGAGGAAGATAACAGCGGGAAGGAATTTGTCAAGGCTTTCTGCTGAGTTAGTCATAAGGTTTCCTACAAATTCTTTTGCACCGAGAAGACCTGTCATGTTTTTAAGAGCAGTTGCAAGAGTGAGGATTGTAATAGCGGGAACCATTGCAACGAAGCCCTGAGGAACACATTCCATAGCATCTTTGAATGTGATAACACGTCTGATGATAAGGAACGCAACAATAACAACAAGTGCTACAAGACCGCCCCAAGGAAGGCCTACTGTTGCATCTGTATTTGAGAAAGCGTCGATGAAGTTTGAACCGTCAAGGATACCGCCGTTGTAAACGAGTGCAAATACGCAGATTGCAATAAGAACAACGATGGGGAGAATGAGGTCAATAACTCTGCCCTTGGGATTGGGAACAGCATCTTCCTTCTGAGTTTCTTCATCAGATGTGAAAAGGTCACCGTTTACTACTGCATTGTGTTCATGTTTTCTCATGGGACCAAAGTCGAATTTCATGAGAATAATTCCGATGATGAACACGAAAGTAAGGAGTGAGTAGAAGTTAAAGGGAATAGCCTGAATAAAGAGTTTGAGGCCCTGGCCTTCTTCTGCATAACCTGCAACTGCTGCTGCCCATGAAGAAATGGGAGCAATCATGCAGACGGGAGCTGCTGTAGCATCAATGAGATATGAAAGTTTTGAACGTGAAACTCTGTGAGTGTCTGTGATGGGACGCATAACTGAACCAACTGTGAGACAGTTGAAATAGTCATCAATGAAAATAAGAACACCGAGGATAAATGTTGCGAACATTGCACCTGTTCTTGATTTGATGTTTTTCTGTGCCCATCTGCCGAATGCTGCAGAACCACCTGATTTGTTGACAAGAGCAACAATAATTCCGAGAATTACAAGGAAGAAGAAAATACCTGCTGTATCGGAAATTGCAGCTATGATACCACCGGATACTGCATTGTCAACAACACTGAGAGGGCTGAAGTTTGCTGAGAGGAGTGCACCTGCAACAACACCGATGAAAAGAGAAGAATAAACTTCTTTGGTGATAAGTGCAAGAGCAATAGCGATAATGGGGGGAACAAGTGCCCAGAAAGTTGCATAGAAGTTGCTGTCTGCGGGAACTTCACCTGTGCCTTCACAAGTTGCACAAAGGTTTTCACCGGCGCAATCTGCACATTCTGCATCTTTGCCGTAGCAGGACATACATGCAAGAGAACCTGCACAGTCGGGACATTCAACCATTACTGCTGTTTCTGCCGATGCGTCACTTGCTGCAGATGCAACAAAAGTCATTGTACCGAGCAGAACGAGAGAAGCAATGATAATGGTTAAAATTCTTTTGGGAGTCATTTTTTTCATCATTACCCGTCCTTTCATAGTGGGTTAATTTTTTGCTGATAAAACGAAAACAGACAGACCGTACGCCTGTCTGTTTTAAATATAAAATCCCTATACCAAAAGGAAAAATAAATTCAAAAACTGACAGCGCTCCATGGCAGAAAGCCATGACAGTACATTACATATTCTGCAATGTCCCGGCACCGTGCATCAAGGCAATTATCACGGAACCTCGGCGATAATTCTCACAAAACACGGCGATTTGCCTGTGAACCGTATTTTGCAGTAATGACCGCACCTCGATCAATTGTTTTACAAACCGATTATATAATATATTCGACAACTTGTCAAATTTTTTTACAAAATTATTCACAGAATGTTCTTATTTTTGTTAATTGGTTGACATTTCTCTATCTATAGTATTAAAATAATAGAAAAAGGAGGTTTTTATATGAAAAAAATATTCAAAATAATTTCCGTGGCATTAGCTGTTATAATGCTTATGAGCGTTATTGTTTCTGCTCAGTCAGGCTATGCACATACAGAAGAAGACCTGAATAACTTTATTCCAAAATGGGAAAGTATTCAGGCTGATGATACTGTAATTTCATTAACTCCAGGTAAAAATCAGGGAGAAATAAATTTCTGTTGGCTCTCAGAAACTGAGGGTGAGAATTTTAAAATTTCTGAAAAGAAAGATATGACAGATGCAAAGACAATTGAGGTTGTTCAGAATGATGCAATTAACGGCTTGATTTCAAATAAAGTTACCGTAACAGGTCTGGAAGAAGGAAAAACGTATTATTATTCTTATACTGAAAACGGAGTATTCTCTCAGCCTGAGAAAATTAAAATTCAACCCGATGAAAAATTTACTGCTCTTTTCATTTCAGATGCACAGATAGGCCGTTCGGGAGATGAAAACCTTAAAGAAGTTCTTGTTCGTGATACATGCGGTTGGAATTTCACAGTTGATAAAATGATGGCAAAATATCCTGATGCAGCATTCCTTATTTCAGGGGGAGACCAGTTCCAGTCGCCAGATAGCCTTGTTCAGATGAAGGCATATCTTTCTCCGGAAGAACTTCGTTCACTTCCTGTTGCAAACACAATCGGTAACCACGACAGCGATGCAACACTTTACGGAGACATTTTCAACAATCCTAATGAAGTTTTCGAGCTTTTTAAATCAGAAGCAGGAACAGGATATTTCTATACTTACGGAGATGCACTTTTTATTACAATCAACTCAGAAAATGCATCACTTATTGACCCCGAAAGAGTTATCAGAAAGGCAGTAAATACACATCCTGATAAAAAATGGAGAATTGTTACAATGCATAGAGACCCTTATGCAGCAACACATTCAGAAGATACTTTTTCAGATGAGAGACTTGTTTTTTCTTCACTCTATGACTGCTATGATATCGACCTTGTACTTGCAGGTCATACTCACCTTTATTCAAGAACAAAAGTGATGTACGGTGGTAAAGAAGCGGAAGAAGGTACAGTTTATCTGCAGACTTCATCAGCATCGGGCAGTAACTATGACCCGCTTCCCGAAGAAGTTGCATCATTTATTGTATCGGCTTTTGACACAAGAGTGCCTACGTTTACAGCACTTAATTTCGGAGAAGATAAACTTGAAATTTCAACATACAGAACAGATACGGATGAAGTTATTGACAGCTTTGAAGTGCCGGATAATGATTCTGATTCAACTGCAAATATCTTCACAATTCTTGCTTCGATTTTCAGAACACTGTTTTCAATGATATAAATAAAAAACCTCTCGGCAGAACCGAGAGGTTTTTTGCTATATATTATTGTTTTTTTTATTAATACATTCCGCCGCCCTGGGCTGCCATTGCTGCATTTGCTGCTGCATCTGCTGCGGGATCGGGTTTGTCAGCAACAAGTGATTCTGTTGTGAGAACCATTGATGCTACTGATGATGCGTTCTGAAGTGCTGAACGTGTAACCTTTGTGGGGTCAAGGATACCTGCTCCGAACATGTCAACATAAGAATCTGTTGAGAAGTCGTAGCCGTAAGCAACCTTGCCTGAAGATTTGATTTCGTTTACGATAACTGAGCCTTCGAGACCTGCGTTTGCTGCAATCTGACGAACAGGTTCTTCAATTGCTTTGAGAACAATGTTAACACCTGTTTTTTCGTCTGCATCTTCGATTTCTGAGAGAAGTTTTTCAACTGCGGGAATAGCATTGATAAGAGCAACACCGCCACCTGCTACACAACCCTCTTCAACTGCTGCTTTTGTTGCTGCAAGAGCATCTTCGATGCGGAGTTTCTTTTCTTTCATTTCA
>JAZRNJ010000112.1:0-2965 GCA_045648125.1 Acutalibacteraceae bacterium | reverse complement strand
TCAGTTGCATCAACATAGATAAGGTTAGCATCCAACTGATTACGGAAAACTTCAATAACCTGCTCACTTTCGCCTTTACGCATTAAACCGTGATTAACGTGTACACATACAAGCTGCTTGCCTATAGCTTTGATAAGAAGTGCTGCAACAACAGATGAGTCAACACCGCCTGAAAGCGCAAGAAGTACTTTCTTGTCACCAACCTGCTCACGGACTGCTTTTACCTGTTCTTCGATAAATGCATCTGCAAGTTCTTTTGTGTTAATTCTTTGCATTGATTCGGGACGTACATTGTTTTGCATAAAATCTCCTCCATTATGTTGATTTATGTTTTTTATTATATACCTATGTGATGAAAATTTCAAGATATTTTAAAGCACAAAATTAAGGTATTTTTTTGTTGACAAATAGTTAAATATGTATATTTACTACAAAAATCTTTCTTCGCATATTGAATTGTCTATTATTATGTGTTAGAATTATTAAAAACAATTATGTAAGGATATGATTCGGTTGAAGAAATATGATGTCGTTGTTATAGGCGGTGCAACCTCAGGTTCTTTTTTTGCAAGAAAAATGGCTGAAAAAGGTTACAGCGTTTTAGTGATTGACAGAAATCCTATTGAAAAAATCGGCACAAGATATGACATTTTTCATATCGGCAGAAAAGAGTTTGAGCGTTTTTCAATTCCTCGTCCCGTTAAAGGAGATAAAGAGTGGGCTTTCGAATTTGAAACAAATTTCACTGCTGCACCTTCCGGAAAATATCCCATAAAAACCTTTGACCCGATGGTAGGTCTTCACATGCATGAGTACACAGTTCTGATGAACGAATGGGCTAAAGAAAAAGGTGCTGAGTTCATTTACTCTGCAACATTTGAAGATTTCATCTATGAAAAAGGCAAAATCGCAGGTTTTACATATCAGGCTGAAAACGGCACAGAAGAGGTTTACGCAAAATGCGTGGTTGACTGTTCAGGTATTGAAAGTATTCCAAGAAGAAAACTTCCGGAAAATACCCTTGTTGAAAAATTTGAAATTTCACCTGAGGACATGTTTTATGTTGTTCTCAAGTATGTGAAATTCAAAGACCCTGATTTTGTTTACAATACTTCTTCCACGGGATGGCCTTTCTATAAATCATGGCTTGCACCTCAGGCAGACCCTAATGGCGGTATTCTCGGCATCGGTGCATGTAACAGTTACAAACAGGCTGAAACAATCCTTGAAGATGTAATTAAAAACATTCCTCTTCCTGAATATACAATAGTCCATACAGAAAAAGGAAAGACGCCTTACACTCGTCCACCTTATTCTTTTGTTACCGACAATTTCATTGTTACGGGAGACTCAGGTTGCCTTACAAAGCCTAACAACGGTGAGGGAGTCACAAGCAGTATGGTTCACATGGAAATTGCTGCTGACGTACTTGATGAGGCGATTAAGCAAAATGACCTTTCCTGCGAAAACCTTTGGAAAATCAACACCCTTTATAACGAAAAACAAGGTGCTGATTTTGCAAGTACAAGGGCCTTGCTTACAAAAGTTGTTAAAGCAAAGAAAGATGAGTTTGAATTTTTCTTTGAGAAGGGACATGATTTTCTTCAAGCATTCCTTGATGGAGCGGCTGATGGTCCTGAAATAAAAATCAATATAGGTCAACTTCTTCCCACTTTAGGAAAAATTATTGGTGGCATTCTCACAGGCAAAGTTTCTGTCACAACTCTTAAAGAAGCAGCAGGAGGTTTCATCCTCAGCGGAAAACTCAAAAAGCATTATCTTGCGTTTCCAAAAACACCTGATGGTTATCACGAATGGGCCAAAAAGGCAGATGAACTTTGGACAAAAGTAGGAAAAATGCAATAAAAAGGTTACAACCGGACAAATAGTCCGGATGAAAGGAGATATAAAAATGAACGAAAAATTAGTGGCATTCGGCAAAAAAGTTCTTGCTGTACTTTTGTCAGTCCTTATTCCTGTGTTGGCAGCAGTAATTTCTTTTGACCCCCTTGCAAAGTACGACCCTGAAGTAAAATCAGCTTTAGAAAAAACAGACGGTCTCATCAAAGGTGTCTGCCATGCTGACCCCGATTACGACCTTCTTCATGAAGCAGGAATTGAATGGACAAGAAAAGACATTCCTTTCCTCTATGACCACGAAGGCAATATCAGTCAGGGTTACCTTAACTGGAAAGCAGAAATGCAGGCTTATGCTGACAACGGCATTAAGATTTTTGCTATTACACCCTATCCCTATAAATTCCTTGAATATGGCATCGACCCCAGAACTCCCGAAGGCAAACTGAAAGTTCAGGAAGCTGCAAAATATTATGTAGAAGACCTTAAAGATATCGTAGGTGTTTTCCAGGTAACAAACGAAATGGGTATTGACCGTTTTACTTATCCCCTTACAATTGACGAGGCTGCAGACTATATCGGATGTCAGCTTGAGGTTATGGATCCTCTCTGCGAAGAATACGATATCCTTCTCGGGTACAATATTGCAGACTTCACTCTTCCCTTCAAGATGCTCAAATATAACGACTATCTTGACTATGTAGGTCTCGACCTTTATCTCGGATGCTTTGAAGATATTCTTCATGAAGTTGTCACATTTGTTGCTCTGGCAGGTCTTGTTCATCTTATTACACAGAAACCCATCATCTACTGTGAATTCGGTTATATGGGTTACGGTGAGCCCAAGACTGCTGAAGAAAAAGTAAAAGTTCTTCAGAAATACGGCTATAACTGTGAAGCAGAAGCCACAGCAGATATGGATAACTTCATTCAGAAGCTTCCTGAAGATATGAAAGAAGAAATTCTTGTACTTTATCCTGATTACACTGCTGAACAGTATGCAGAAATTATTTTCCGCGGTGAATATATGAACCACTTCTACACTTCACTTCCCGAAGGATATTACCTTGACGGTTATACCCATACTCCTGAAGGTCAGGCAAAATTC
>JAZRNJ010000111.1:0-13779 GCA_045648125.1 Acutalibacteraceae bacterium | reverse complement strand
GTTAATATTTGAGATTTCTTTACTAAGAAGAGGTGCATAAGTAGATTCCTCATCATTCTGTGGAACAGCCTCAAGTGTGCCTTCCTCAAGTTTTTTCAATGTTTCTTCAAGGACATCTGCACCGACAAAAGAAAGTCTGTCGTAAAGTTCTCCTGATGTTTCGTTGAAATCAATTTTAACGCTTCTTGAAATAAGCATATCGCCTGTATCAAGACCTTCATTCATCTGCATTGAAGTAACACCTGAATATTCATCTCCGTTAATCACAGACCACTGTATGGGAGCAGCACCTCTGAGTTTGGGAAGAAGTGAGCCGTGAATATTGATACAGCCTAAAGGTGCACTTTCAAGAATTTCTTTAGGCAGAATTTTTCCGTAAGCCACAACTACAATTAAATCAGGTGAAAGGTTTTTTATGATTTCAAGTGCAGTACCATCTCTCATTTTTTCAGGCTGATAAACTTCGATACCATGGTTTTGTGCACAAACCTTAACTTCAGGAGGAGTTATAACTCTTTTTCTGCCTACAGGTTTATCAGGTTGTGTGAAAACGCCCACAACATCACAGCCATATTCAATTAATTTTTCAAGGCAAGGTACAGCAAAATCAGGTGTACCCATGAAAACAACTTTCATTCTCAGCCCTCCTGAGTATTAACGAGTTTATCTATATACAAAATTCCGTCAAGGTGGTCAATTTCATGACAAAAAGCCTTTGCTTTAAGTCCGGTACCCTTGTGGATATACCATTTTCCGTTTCTGTCCTGAGCCTTAACTTTAACAGTCATAGGACGTGAAGTTGTACCTGACTGTCCCGGAAGTGAAAGGCATCCTTCTTCTGTAACCTGTTTTTCTTCAGATTCTTCGATGATTTCAGGGTTTACAAGTTCAATAAGGCCTTCGCCGATGTCAACAATAACTACTCTTTTGAGCATTCCTACCTGCACGGCTGCAAGACCCACACCGTCAGCATTTCTCATTGTCTGAATCATATCATCAATGAGGTCAGATAATTTTTTATCAAATTTTTCAACTACCCTGCTCTTTTTTCTGAGAATAGGGTCACCGTGTTTCACAATATTTCTCAATGCCATATTTATCACCATTTTATATCATGGTTTCGGGATTAATATCCGCATAAACCGTAACATTATTTCTTTTATATTTTTCGTCAAATTCACTTAAAGTCTCAGAAATCATATTTCTGAAAGATTTTGTGTTGTGACATTTAAGTATCAATCTGTACCTGTATTTATTACTTACCTTTGCAACTTTTAGAGGAACAGGTCCGAGAACAATCAACTGTTCTGTTTTGAATTTTTCTGTGGTTTTATCTTTCAATAACTGTAAAAATGATTTTGAAGCACCTGAAACTACATTTTCATTTTCACCCACAAAACCAACAACACACAAGTCACAATATGGAGGATAAACCATCATTTTTCTGATTTGAATTTCATAATCATAAAATGAATCGTAATCCTGATTATTTGCAAATTTTATAATTTCGTTGTCAGGAGTAAATGTCTGGATAACAGCTTTACCTGAAAAACTGCCTCTGCCTGAACGACCTATAACCTGCGTAAGCAATGAAAATGTTCTTTCACTGCTTCTGAAATCATCATTATACAACTGCATATCTGCACAGATAACTCCCACAAGCGTAACATTTTCAAAATCGAGACCTTTTGCAACCATCTGAGTGCCCACCATAATGTCATATTCGCCTTTTCCGAAACTTTCAAAATTCTTTTCATAGGCAAATCTTGACATTGTGGAGTCTGCATCCATTCTGAGAACCTTTGCATCAGGTAACAGAAACTTCAGTTCCTCTTCAATTCTCTGTGTACCAACACCATTAAATCTTATTTCACTACTTCCACAAGCATCACATTTGATTTCTCTTGCAGAACTGTGACCGCAGTAATGACACATCAATTTACCGTTCATTGAATGGTAAGTCATTGAAATACTGCAATTAGGACAAGTTATAACATTACCGCATTTTTTACATGCAACAAAGGTATTATATCCACGTCTGTTAAGCAAAATAATTGACTGGTGACCATTCTCGTAGTTTTTCTGCAGTTCTTCGGCAAGATAACGACCAATAACCGCTTTTTCACCAAATTTTGCTTCTTCATTAAGATTAACTGTTACTACCTCAGGCAAAACAGACTTTCCGTATCTTTCATCAAGTGTGAAAAGTTTATACCTGCCATTTTTTGCATTGGCAAAAGTTTCAACACTTGGTGTAGCAGACGCAAGAAGCAAAAGTGCATTGTTCTGACTGCACCTGAATTTTGCCACATCTCTTGCATGAAATCTTGGGTTATTTTCAGATTTATAAGTATGTTCCTGCTCTTCGTCCATAATCACAAGTCCGAGATTTTCAAAAGGTGCGAAAACAGCAGAACGTGTACCGATAGCAATAGATGCCTCTTTATTTTTCACACGCTTATATTCGTCAACTCTTTCTCCCATAGAAAGACCGCTGTGAAAAACTGCAATTTTGTTACCATATCTTTTTTTGAAAAGTGTAATTGTCTGCGGAGTGAGAGAAATTTCAGGCACCATGACAATTACGTCTTTGCCTTTGTCCACTGCATCATCAATGAGTTTCAGAAAAACCTGGGTTTTACCACTACCTGTAACACCATATAAAAGTGCAGCAGCACTCTCATCTTTATTAAGAAGTTCTTTTAAACCTTCATAGGCATTCTGTTGTTTAACAGAGAGATGAATGTCTGTGCGACATGAATTTTCTGCCGTAAAGGGCATTCTGTAAATTTCTTTATCGTAAAATTCACATACACCTTTTGAAACAAGTGTATTTATAACAGCTGAAGTTACACCTGTAAAATAGCATACTTCTTTAACCGATGCAGTGCCTACTTCACTGAGCAAATCAACAACCGACTGCTGTTTCTGAGAAAGTTTTGTATCTCCGTCAACAGAAAGAAGTCGCACCATTTTCTGCAGGTTGTCACCTACTCTGCGAGATGCATCAAAATTTCTGAACAGAATATTTTTTTCATACATTCTCTTAAAAACATCACTATCTTCAGAAATTTTTACTGATTTACAAATTTTCTCCTTTAAAACAAAACCTCTTTTTTTCTCAGTAAAAAATTTGTAAATCGCTTTTTCTTCATCATCCAATAGTTCTTTGTCAATTACACACTCATCGTTCAGAGAATAAGAAACCACGGTTTTGTAATTTATTCCTGCAGGAAGCATCGCTTTGATAACTTCATATACTGTTGAAAAAGTTCTTTCTTTTATCCAGAAAGCAGTTTTTATCATTTCAGGTGTTATTACAGGTTCATCATCTACAACCCGCATAATCTTTTTAACTATTTTTGCATCAGGTCGTACATCTGTAATGCCTGTAACAACAGCCATTTTAGGTTTATTTGAATTACCGAAAGGAACAAGAACCCTTGAGCCTACTTTAATATTTTCAGAGTCTGACTTTATGGCATAAGCATAAGTCTTGTCAAATGACGGTAAAACACCGTCAACAGATGTTTCTGCATAAAGTACAGACATAAGTTTACCTCCTGAAAATTAAAGATCTCTGATATCTTCCGGTTCTTCGATTAAGTATTTACCGTCAATAAATTCGTTAACAGCAAGTGTTACGGGTTTTTCAACGATGATTTCGCCTTTTTCTTCTGCATCTTCTGCAATTTCTCTTGCTCTCTTTGCAGTAGCAAGTACAAGTGAATAACGACTTGTTTTACCTTTAAGTACATTTCTCAAATCCGGATTAAGCATTTTTAATTACCTCTCTTACTGAATATTTCATTTTTGATGATTTAAAATTTTCGGCTTTAATAATAGCACATATATCGTCAACGGTGTCTTCAAGAACATCGTTAAACACTATATAATCATATTTTTCTGCACACTGAATTTCTCCGAGTGCTGCATCAAGACGCATAAGAATTGATTCTTCTGAATCAGTTTCTCTCTTACGCAATCTTCTTTCAAGTATCTGCATTGAAGGTGGCATAATAAATATGCTGACACTATCAGGATACATTTTTTTTATTTTTTCAGCACCCTGAACTTCAATTTTAAGCACAACTGTTTTTCCTTCGTCAAGCCATCTGTCAACAGGACCTTTTGGTGTTCCGTAATAATTGGTGCTGTAAAGAGCACTTTCAAGCATTTTCTTTTCACTAATCTGCTTTTCAAAATACTCTTTTGTAACAAAATAATAATCAACTCCGTCTATTTCGCCTTCACGTTTTTTACGTGTAGTCATTGAAATTGACCTCTGAATCGGAATATCTTTTTTATGTATACAATCAAGTACAGTATCCTTTCCGGAACCTGAAGGACCTGAAAGAATAACAAGTAAGCCTTTATTACTCATTTTCATCCTCCTCATCAGTAATAATATCAAGTTCATCTTCAACGTCATTAAGTCTGTTTGCTACAGTTTCAGACTGAAGATATGTTAATATAACGTGAGCGCAATCTGTAATAATAACAGCTCTTGTGCGTCTGCCGTGAGTAGCATCAATGAGAGTACCTTTTTCTTTACATTCCTGAATAATACGCTTTATAGGTGCAGATTCAGGGCTGACTATGGCAACAAGACGTGAAGCATTAACCATATTACCAAAACCAATATTGATAAGTTTCATAAATAAACCTCTTTATTCAATGTTCTGAATCTGTTCTCTGATTTTTTCAATTTCAGCCTTGATATCAAGAACTGCACGTGCAATTTCAACATCCTGTGCTTTTGAACCGATAGTATTTGCTTCTCTGTTCATTTCCTGAACAAGGAAGTCCATTTTTCTGCCTATTGCCTCATCTGCAACAAGGAATGTTTTAAGCTGTGACATGTGACTTGAAAGTCTTACTGTTTCTTCTGCAACAGCAACTTTGTCAGCATAAATAGCAGCTTCAGTAAGAATCCTCTGTTCCTCAATATGTATATTATCATCGAGTACTTCTTTCATTCTTGTAAGAAGTTTCTGCGAATATTCTTTTACTGTCTCAGGTGAACGCTCTTCAATCATCTGAACTTTGCCTGAAATGAAGTCAAGTCTTGAAAGTACATCGTTTTTGAGTTTTTCACCCTCAGCCTGACGCATGGTTATCATACCTTTGAGAGCATCTTCTGCTGCAGTTTTTACAGTATTCCATACTTTTTCTTCATCTACTTCTGCTTTTTTGATTTCAAGCACATCGTTATATCTTGCAATTGCATTTGCAGAAACTTCTGCTGAAACGCCAAGATTTTCTGATATTTCTTTAAGTGCTGCAAGATAACTTTTAGCAAGAGGAATGTTAGCACTTACGTTGATATTATCATCGTCAAGTGTTGTAATCTGAACAAAACATTCAACCTTACCTCTTGAAATTCCCTGTGCAAAAAAACTTTTAAGTTTTTCTTCAAGGAAAAGATAGTTTCTCGGTGTTCTTGCTGAAAACTCATAATATCTATGATTCACACTTTTAATTTCAACGGTAACATCCATGCTTTCAGTGGTACATTGACCTCTGCCATAGCCTGTCATACTGCTGGTCATAATTATTTCACATCCTTATACCAAATTTTGTCGGCAACAGCCACAACTTCCTCCAAGTAAAGTGGGAATATCGCCACTGAAAACGCCATTATTTTCTTCAAAGCCCATAAGTTTCATAACATCAACTGCATTTTCACAGCTGCAATAAGCATAGTACGCATTTCTGTTTGCACCGAAATTGAGTGCAGCACGTAATAAACCTTCACCTACATCGGGCTTGTCCTTATCAAAATCAATAGTTTTAACAGTCACTTTTGAACCGTCTACAAAAAGACTGCATTTACCTATTATTTCTTCACCTTCAAAACCAATATATCCGCCGTTAACTTCATCTGAAAAGAGTTCTGAAAGCATTTTTTCATCTGTAATCGGTTTAAATATATACATTTTTTACCACTTCTTTTTTGTTACTGCACCACTTGAAGTCATAAGTTTATGCACTTCATCAGGTGTTAAATCTCTGTACTTACCTTGTGCAAGCATACCAAGTTTAATTGAACCATATTGCGTTCTTTTAAGTCTGATTACGTCAAGACCAAGGCTTTCACACATTTTTCTGATTTCACGGTTTCTGCCCTCGTAAAGAACAATTTCAAGAACAGTTCTTGTATCTTCTTTCAGAAGAATTCTTACATCTGCAGGTGCAGTTTTTCTGCCTTCAATAACAATACCAACTGCAAGTTGGTCAACCATGTCTTCGGTTACTTTCTGTCTGACAGTAACCCTGTAAGTTTTGGGAACATGGTGTTTGGGATGCATCATTGCATTTGCAAAATCTCCGTCATTTGTCATCAACAGCAAACCTTCTGAATCCTTATCAAGGCGACCTACGGGATAAACTCTTTCAGGTATGTCTTTCACAAGTTCAGCAACACATTTTCTGTCCATTTCATCGCTGAGAGTTGTAATAAAACCTCTGGGTTTATGCAACATAATATAATACTTGGTTTTTGTACTTACAACTCTTTTACCGCTGACAGTAACAGTATCTTTTTTAGGATTGATTTTGTCACCAATCTGTGCAGGTCTTCCGTTTACTTTAACTTTTCCCTGGGAAATAAGTTCTTCAGATTTTCTTCTTGACGCAACACCGCATTCTGACAGAAATTTCTGAAGTCTCATGGAATTATCCGCCATATTTTCCTCCGTTTTATTTAAAAATATTTTTTATATAATCTATAATTTTCTGAAATAAACTCTTTTTCTTTTCAATCTTTAGTGCAGAAACATTTTCATCTGCCACAAGAATACTCTCACCTATTTTCTTATCTCCAAGATAATAGACGATTTTTCCCGCTTTGTCTCCTTTTCTGACCGGTGCATATAAGAACTTATTAAGTAAAACACAACTTGAAATTGCCTCTGTTTTTTCTGATAACGGAACAGAAAAAGTTTCCGTATTTTTTACTGAAACGTATTGCTTTTTTCCCCCGACCACCTGAATTTTCTGAGAAACATTACTGTTTTCAATTACTTTATTTTTAACCTGTGAAAAGCCATAATCAAGCAATTTTTTGTGGTCATTCCAATCATCAGGTGCATTTAATGTTACAGCAACTATTACAACACCATCACGCTCTGCTGCAGACACAAGACATCTGCCACTTTTCTTTGTAAAACCTGTCTTCAATCCGATGCAACCATCATAGTAACTTAAAAGTTTGTTATGATTTGAAAGAGTACGTCTGTAGGGTGGATTTCCGTAATAAACAACCGCTTGTTTCTGAGAACAGACTGAACGGAAATCAGGATTAAGAATTGCAGCTGAGCCAAGAAGCGCCATATCATAAGCTGTTGAATAGTGTTCCTTTGCATCAAGACCTGAGGGTGTTACAAAATTTGTATCATTCATCCCAAGTTCTCTTGCACGTTTATTCATCATGGAACTAAACTTTTCTCTGCTACCGCCGAGTTTCACAGCAGTAACATTTGCAGCGTCATTACCTGATTGCAGAAGCATACCAAAGACGAGTGCTTCAAATGTCACTTTGTCGTCAGGTAACAAACCCATTGAAGTACCTTCTACATTCAACTCATCTGATTTTACAGTAATTTCACGTTTCAAATCTGCCTTTTCAAGTGCAATAAGTGAAGTCATGATTTTTGTTGTACTTGCCATTGAACGTCTTGCATGAGCATTTTTCTCATACAAAACCTCACCCGTCTCAGCTACCATCACAACGGCAGAAGACGCAGAAATGCCAAGCGACACGGCATTGGTTCTGACGGAAAAAAGTAAGAACACCAACACCAGACACATCAAGAATGAAAAGAATTTTTTAATCAAGAACATCACCGACCTGCACAGATAAATACATAGTAATTTCTATGCAGGTGATGTGAATTTATTCTGCTGTTTCTTCTGCCTGAGCAGGTGCAGTTTCCTCTTTATTTGTAAATTTATTAACGAGTCCTGAAACTGTATTTACAACTTCAGGCACAGCTGAAACAACCTTTTCAATGGGGTTATCACCTGTACCGATTGTTTTGATTGTTACAACATCATCATTCACAACAAGGAATGCAACGGGTGTTACAGTAATTCCTGCACCACCTGCACCGCCGAAAAGTTCAGCGTTATTCTTTGAGGGGAAATCTGAACCACCTGATGCAAAACCGTAAGTTACTTTTGAAATGGGAATAACAGTAACTTTTTCGGAAACTTTCATAGGTTCGCCGATAACTGTGCTTGTGTCAACAAGATTTTTAATCTTGTCAATTGTTGTACCGAGAATACCTGCTGCTGACTGTTCTTTCATAGTTTATCTCTCCTTAATAGCTTTTTTAACCTTTTTATCAAAGCTCTTTTTATTTCTATTATCTGCATTCTGTGACTTAATAAGTTTAAGAAGAACATTCTTAAACAGCTTAAACCCTGCAGAAATAACCGAATTAGTAACAAATATGGGAAAAAGTCCGAATTGGAAATGGAACATTGCCTCATCTTTCACCCCAAGGAAATCGGGCGAAAGGTCTATATTATATTTTCTGACTTTTGCTTTTGAACAGATATAACCCATTGCAGGGAAAACTGCTGAACTTATCTGTCCGTATTTTATAGCAGTTGCTGCCGCATCAGAGCCCGTAATTTTCATTTCAAGATAAAGTTCTCTGAAAACAAAATGTTTGAAAATGCCACCGAACATTCCCGTTGTAGCACCCATTGCATCTGCAATAAGTTGAATAACAGCCTCAAAACCCTGATTTTTATAAAAGGTCATGAAAATGTTATCTTTCTGTTCCTTTGGTTTTTTATCCGATTTCTTATTATCTTTTTTATTCTCAGGTTTTTCCTTTTTAGATTTATCTTTCTTAGGCTTCTTTTTACTTTTGCTTTTATCTTTCTGAGGGAAAAGTTTAATTTTTATCGGACCATACTGCACAGTCATTTCAAAAGTTTTTTCATAATGTGCAGTTACTCTTACAGGAATGAGAAAAAGCAAAATTATAAACAGAATAATACCAAGCAATGTATACAAAAATGCCATTTTCTCACCTCCCGTTAAATTTAAGAAAAAAAATTATTCTTCTTCAGAATCTGTTTCTTCTTTTACACTTTCTTCAATTTCTGCTTCAATTTTCTCCATTTCAATTTCAGCTTCTTGTTCCTCAACTGACTTTTCATTCAGTTCAGGAATATCAGGTAAATCATCAAGAGAATTTATACAGAAACATTTAAGAAATTCTGCTGTTGTTCCGTAAATCAAAGGTCTGCCCGGAAGTTCAAGTCTGCCCACTTCTTCAATGAGACCTTTCTGACAGAGTGTTGAAATAACACCTGAGCAGTCAACACCTCTGACTTGTTCTATGTAAGCCTTGGTTATAGGCTGATTGTATGCTACAACTGCAAGCACTTCAAATGCAGCCTGAGAAAGAGGTGCATTCTTTTTCATATCAAGAATGTCTCTTACTTGTTCTGCATATTCTTTGCGGGTACAAATCTGATATTTTTTATCCATTTTAACAACTTTTATACCGCTGTTTGTATCGTCATATTTTGCTGCAATATTGAGCACAAGGCTCTCTGCGTTTTCTGTATCAATTTCAAGAATTTCAGCAATTCTGTCAATTTCAAGAGGCTCTCCGCAAGCAAAAAGCATTGCTTCTGCTGCTGCCTGCATTTCATTTACATTCATTCTTCACTAACCCCTTCTGTCAGTTCAATTTCCATTTCATCTGCTTCACCGATAAGTTTAACGCGTTTTGTTTTTGCAAGTTCAAGTATAGCAAGGAATGTAGCAACAAGTTCAGACTTTGACTCAGCGTTCATAAAAAATGACACAAATTTATCTTTTCTTCTTTCAAAAAGACGATGCATTACTGCATTGATACGTGAACTTACTGACACAATTTTGTGAGCGACAATTTTTGTGAAAGCTTCTACAGGTGGTGGTAACTTTCTCTTACCCTTACCTACTGCAGAAATGTATGCTTTCAGAATATCAGAAACGGGATGAATTCTTCTGTAAGTTTTGTCAGGTTCAAAATCCTGCTGAGGTCTTGAATAAAACTCAAACCCTTCAGCATGTTCAGACAATTCTTTTGCAATAGCCTGACATTCTTTATACTCAAGGAGTTCACCCACAAGTTCCATTTTGAGTTGCTCTGCTTCTTCGTGCACAGGCAAAAGTGAAACTGACTTGATATATACAAGTCTTGCTGCCATTTCAAGAAACTCACTTTCAACTTCCATATCATCTTCCTGCATCTGACGTACATAGTCAAGGTACTGTTCAACAAGAGTGAAAATCGGAATATCGTTTATATTCAGTTTGTGTTTGTTAATAAGATGAAGCAACAGGTCAAGGGGACCTTCAAAAGCTTCAAGCTTGTAAGAAATTTTTTCCAAACCAATCAACCTTATCTGAAAATAAATTTAAAAGGAAATGATATTATAGTATTCAGACCACTGTATAAAGCATCCGAAAGAAGAGCTATGGGAGTTGAGAAAACTCCTGTCATAAGCAAAATTATCATCACAATCATTATCTGACGTTCATATTTCATGATTTTGTAATAATATTTATCAGGAATAATTGCAAAGAGAATTCTTGAACCGTCAAGTGGCGGTACAGGAACAAGATTAAACACTGCAAGAGAAATATTAATTGATGCTGCAAAATAGAAGAAATAAGCAATTATTGTTGCCAGAAGTTCCGGCATCTGCGTATACATATATATTACTGAACAAATATTGTTAAGCAACATAAATATGGCAGCCATTATAACATTTGAAACAGGTCCTGCAAGAGCAACAAGAGCCATGCCTACTTTTTTATTTTTGGTTTTAAGGTTGTACATATTTACAGGGACCTGTTTTGCATAACCCACACCTGCAATAAATATCATCAATGCACCGAAAATATCAATATGTGCAAGTGGTGAAAGTGTAAGTCTACCGCTAAGTCTTGCAGTCTGGTCGCCAAGCTTAGTTGAAACCAAAGCATGTGCATACTCATGTACGGGCAAAGTACAAAAAACTACAAACGCAGTTGAAAGCAACTTCATAACAATAACTACAGGTTCATCACCTGATAATAATGCTCTGAGCATTAAATTACACCTCAATTCTTAATTAACGATACTACTCTTTCAATGCCATTTAAATCATTTATTATACTGATACTTGATGAATATTCTGAATAAATACGCGATAATTCTTTTGCCTGAGTTTCACCGCACTCAAAAGCACAAAAACTATCTTTTTTCATTTGTGATATCCATTTTTCGCCGATTATACGGTAGAAATCAAATCCATCTTTACCACCATCAAGAGCCATAAAAGGTTCTTGTCTGACTTCTATACTCAGCGTACTGATTTCGTCAGTTTCAATATAAGGTGGATTTGAAACAAGAACATCAATTTTGTTTAAATCAAAATTACTATATTCTTTTGTTATATCGCATTTAACAGCAGTAACATTTTTGACACTGTTCAGTTCAATATTTTTTTCAAGATAATAAAATGCTTTGTCAGAAAGTTCAGCACAAACGACCTTTATATCAGGAAACATCATTCCGAGTGAAATGCCGATACATCCGCTTCCTGCACATAAATCAAACACGGTATTTACGTTATTAGCACGTATATAATCTGCTGCCGTTTCCACGAGAATTTCTGTATCAGCTCTGGGAATGAGTACCCCCTCACCTACATAAAATTCTCCGTCCATAAACCCCCATTTTCCGATAATATACTGTAATGGTTCACCGTCTGCACGTCTGTTAATCAGAGAAAGAAATTTTTCCTGATTACTTTCATCAACAGTTTCATATCTGTTCAGAAAATAGCTGTTTCTGTCAAAATCAAATGCATGTTCAAGAAGACACATGGCATCAAAATCGAAGTCTTCTACGCCACTGAGTTCCAGGATTTTACTGCCCTGTTTTAAAAGTTCTGAAAAATTCATCAGTCGTTATTCTTTTTATCAGCAAGTATTTCTGCGAAAAGGTCATCAACAATACTCTGTGCCGAAGTATAAGTGTTTTCTTCTTTAACTATTTCTTCAACGAGTTCATTTGCTGTTTCGTCAACGGGATTTTCTTCAACTTCTTCTGCTATTTCTTCAGAAAGTTCAACAACATCTTCAACTTCCTGTTCTTCTTGGACAGTTTCAGTTGTTTTTTCTTCAACACCGTACAAAGCTGCTTTAAGTGCTGCAATACCAACTTCGATAATATCATCTGTAGGCTCATTTGTTGTAATTCTCTGCATCCAGAGACCGGGCGCTGAAACGATTTTAACGAACAGATTGTCATGACAACCTGCAAATTTGATAAATTCAAAACCAAGACCCATAACAAGAGGAAGAAGAAGAATTTTAATTGCCATCCAGAGAGGTCTGATATCTCTGAGCATGGGGAATGCAATTGAAACAACAGATGAAATAAGGATACTGATTAAAATCATTACGAACATGAAACTTGTTCCGCATCTGGGATGAAGTCTGCTCATTTTTCTTACATTCTCTACTGTAAGTTCTTCCCCTGCTTCAAAGCAGAAAATTGACTTATGCTCTGCACCATGGTACATGAACATTCTCTTTATGTCTTTCATCTGTGACACAAGAAGCATATATAAAACAAAAATTATAATTCTTACAACACCTTCAATAAGTGCTCTGAAATTAGTGATTGCACCATCTGTAACTTTATTGAGCAAATCTGCTGCAAGTGTTGGAAGATAGAAGAAAAGTGCAAACGCAAGTCCAAAACCGAGAATCATTGAAATAACAGAAATAACTGTCATCATTTTTTCACCGAAATGCTCAGTAATCCATCTGTCAACTTTGGACATATTTTCAATGTCATCATCGTTTTTGATATCGTCAAAACTTACTTTTTCTGCTGATTCCATAAGAGCCTTATAACCCTCAATCATGCTCTCAGCAAATGATACAACACCTCTTACAAGAGGAAGTGCGAAAAATTTATGCTTATCTCTCAAAGATGATGTTTTCTTTTCTTCAACCTCAATTGAACCGTCAGGAAGACTGAGTGCGATTGCTGAGCACTTAGGACCTTTCATGAGAATACCTTCAATAAGTGCCTGACCGCCCACTGAAACTGTTTTTACCTTAGCCATTTATATTAACTCGTTTTTCAGTTATAATCTTTGCAAGTTGTACCTTTTCGAGAGGTAAAATAACTCTTACATTTGTGCCCTCACCAAGAACACTTGAAATTTTAATTTCGCCGTCATGAAGTTTTATGATTTCATCTACAACGGCAAGTCCGATACCGGAACCTCTGTAATTGATACTTGTCTTATAGAATTTTTCCTTAACCTTTGGTAAATCCTCAGGTGAAATTCCGCAACCTGTATCAACAAAGTAAATATTCAGGAATCCATCAGGTGTAATAACAGCATTTACTGTCACTTTACCACCCTGGTCTGTGTATTTAAGTGCATTATCAAGTATATTTGTAAACACCTGTTTTATTCTGTTCGGGTCACCAAACATGGGTGCCGGTTCTTCAGGTGCAGAATAAACAAAATCAATACCTTCGCGTACTGCTCTGTCACGGAAAACAAATACTGTTTCATCAAGTTCTGCCAGAACGTCTATCTTCTCTTTCTTTAATTTCAAAGCACCGTTCTGAATTCTTGAGAAATCAAGAAGCTCTTCAACAAGTTCAGAAAGTCTGCCTGATTCGTTAATTATAACCTCAAGACCTTTCTGAAGCATTACAGGGTCTTTATCACCTATCTGAAGTAATGTTTCAC
>JAZRNJ010000110.1:0-2248 GCA_045648125.1 Acutalibacteraceae bacterium | reverse complement strand
GTGCAATAGTAACCAAGTCTTCTGATATACTCATATCTTACCATATCACCGTGTTTTTCAATTTCACCGAGGAGAGCTTTGTCATTCTTTTCAATTGCTCTTCTCTTGATTTCAGGATAAAGGTCGTTACCGTCTTTATCTTTAATTTCAAGAAGCCATGCCATATGGTTGATACCTGCGATAAGGTCATATCTGCCCTCAATCTTATCTTCCATACCAACACCATTAAGAAGGTCTCTTGAACAAGTCTGAACACTGTGGCAAAGACCAATAGTTTTAACACCTGTGTACCTTGTCATAAAGCCTGTAAGAATAGCCATAGGATTAGTATAATTAAGGAACCATGCATCAGGACAAACTTCTTCCATATCCTTTGCAAAATCATCAAGAACAGGAATTGTTCTAAGACCTCTCATAATACCGCCTATACCAAGAGTATCAGCAATTGTCTGACGAAGACCGTATTTTTTCGGAATTTCAAAGTCAGTAATTGTACAAGGGTCATAAAGACCAACCTGAATTGCATTAACAACAAATTTTGCACCACGTAAAGCTTCTTTACGGTTTTCAACGCCAAGATGTGTTGTGATTTTTGCTCTGTTTTCGTTAACATTTGCATTAATTGCATTTAAAATGATTTCAGAATCTTTAAGTCTCTGTCCGTCAATGTCATAAAGAGCAAATTCTGCATCGCGTAAAGAAGGTGTACACATACAGTCACCAATAACATTTCGTGCAAAAACTGTACTGCCTGCACCCATAAAAGTAATTTTCATAATAAACCCCTCCAACATTTGGTGTTATTTAAAATATACAATTAAATCACCAAAAGGTCAAGAGATTTTGAAAAATTTGTCAGTTATTTTTTGTTTTCCAAATCATAAACAATGACAGAATTCGGATATAATACATCTTTGTTTTCACAACCATAAATGCACTCCCCTAATTTCGCTTGTGAGGGAACACATTTTTTTGCATACATTTTTATCTCTTCTGTTCCTCTGTTGAACAAAAGCAGATATCCTTTTTTACCATTCCAACCACATATTACCGTAATTTCTGAAGCTGATTTCAGTTGTTTCAAATCGTAATTTTTTATATCTTTCAAAACATCTGCATATCTGTTTCTCAATTTTAATGCCTGCTTTATTGCATCATACATATGCTTTCTGTTTTTCCAATCAAAATAATAGTTATCGAAAAATGCAAGTTTACCATAAAGAGGATGTTTTTTAGGTAAAACAAACCTGCCTTCCTCTGTGTTACCAAGCCCTAAATTCATCGGTTGTTTTTCTGCAAATTCCTGAGCATTATTTATGAAATAAACTGTATTCGGCAAAAGAGCAGTAACAACAGTTGCAGAAACTGATTTCAGAAGTCCCATTGTTTGCATACTTCTTGGAGTATCTGCCATTTCTGTGCATGAAACAGTCTCTATTTCCCCTGTAATGCACTCAAAAAGACGTTTGTTGAAGTTCATACTGTTGTAGCTTTCCTGCTTCCATAAACCCCAAATACCACCTGTATAGAAGTTATATCCTTCCTGCTTTAAATAACCTGACAATGAGTTATTGAATTCCTCTGACCATAAAATAAACTTTTTATCTTTCTTTTTGATTTCTGAAATTATTTCCTTTGTAAGTTCTCTCGGTAAAGCATGAGCCATATCAATCCTTGCACCGTCAATAGAATATTCATCTATATAATAAGGGATTATACGTTTTACATATTCCCACAACTGCACATTGGGTTCTTTACCTGAAAACAAACTGCATTTTATTCCGTCCTGTGCTATCATGGGCGGAAAATCCGGACCGAATTTTTTCTTTACATTTTCTGTATTATCAAAATAATATTTCAGGAAAGTAACATCTGTCCAGGGTGGCTGGGGATCATTTATTGTGTCAGCAAACCCCGGCATAATCGAAATACCCAGATTATCCCTGCATTTATCCCTGAAATTTCTGTTATCATCCTGCAATAAAATAATAGCTTTTTCATCCGGAGGAAAGGAAAAACTTTCAGCAAAATTAATCATACTTTCTGATTTATAAAGCTGTTTTACGTTCTTCTCGTTCACAACTGTATGACCTAATTCACTGCAATCAGGTGCTTTGAAAGTTAAAAGTGAATAGCTTTTCACCCAATAAAACCATTCAGGGTGAGTTTCGCACAAGCTACTGTCTCTTGATGCTGTTCTGAATGCAAAATCCAACACAACTTTAATCTGCAACCTATGGCAAGCCTC
>JAZRNJ010000109.1:0-4109 GCA_045648125.1 Acutalibacteraceae bacterium | reverse complement strand
AGAGTAATAGAAAATAAGTTATAATAATCTTTAATAAATCATAACTTGTTTTCTCTCACAAAAATAGTATAATACTAAATAGATGGTAAAAACAACCACCAAACTAACAAATTGTGTTGAGATTATTATGAAAACATGGAGAAAACATGAACACGAAAAACAATAAGCGTCGAAGAGACTCAATTGAAAGAATTGAAAATGCATTTATATCTTTTCTTCAGATGAAGGAACTTCATGAAATAACTGTTTCTGACATATGTAAAGAAGCAGGAATTAACAGGAGTACATTTTATGCTAATTTTTTAGATGTGTATGACTTGTCTGAAAAAATAATTGATAAACTGCATGAAGAGATATACATACTTTATCATGATGAACTTTTTAATGGTAAACAAAAGAGTGACTACGTTAAACTTTTTTACCATGTAAAAGAAAATCAATCATTATATAAAACTTATTTCAAGTTGGAGAAAGAAAGAACTAACCACAAATGGTTTTACTATAATGAGACTTTAGCAACGGAATTTTTTGATAATAAGCATATAGATTACCATGTTGAATTTTTCAGAAACGGTTTTAATGCTTTATTGAAAATATGGTTGTTTAATGGATGCAAACAAACTCCCGAAGAATTAGAAGAGTTAATTGAAAGAGAATATAGAGGTCGTTCATTGTTCATGGAAAAATACTTTAACGCTGAATAAATATGACTTGCACCGCTTACATAGAGGTAAGCGGTTTTCTTTTTTTATCAGATAAAAATTTTAATTTATAGTTATATAATTCTATATTAGAAAAAATAAAATAACAATATATGGTATAGTATATCTGTATAAAAGTATGTGTAGTGTGGAATGATGTTTTTTCACACAGGTGTAGAAGGAGGAATACTTTTATGAAAAAGAAAGCACTTCGCTTGGAGAGCCTTTTTCTCGTATTGGCTCTTGTAGTGTCGTGTATGGTTCCGGGATTCAGCCGTGCAGTTTCAAATATTGAAGCATCAGCTGCATCACACGAAATCGAAATAACAGACACAAGCGGAAAAGTCATAACTGAACAAGTCTCAGTTATGGAAAGTGAACAGGTACAATTAAGCTATAAATTAGTTGACTGTTCAATGCCGGATAACGGATATGTTGTTTGGAAGAGTAACACTCCTCTTAATGCGTCCGTTGATCAGACAGGTTTAGTCAGAGGTCATGACTCATCTAAAGGTGCTGCTGTGCGTCTTTGGCTTGATAATGACGTTAAAACAATTCCTGTTATCGGTAAATCACTTGCAAAGACGCTTGAAAAAGTTCTTTATAGTGAAGATGTTGACCTTGACAGAATGGATACGGAGGCAATTGTCACTTTAGTTGGCGAAACTCTTGGCGTATCTTCAGGTGCTCTTGCTGAAAGTCTGACAAGTTCACTCAGAGAAAGACTTAATAGTCTTGATACCGATATTACAATAGAACTTTATGACCAGTATGGTTCTGTAGTTGCAACGGACACTATTGGTGTGCTTGTAACTAATTCAGACAAATGGTATGCAAATGTTCTTCCTAACGGTGCATTCATTGTTAATAAAGATTCACTTCCCACAACTGTTGCTGTTGGCGGTAAGCTGACTCTCGAAGGTGGTGTTACACCTCTTCGTCTTGGTTATGGTGTAACATGGGAACTTGAAGCAGCTTCGATTCTCGATAAAGCAGAAGATTATGCAACATTTGACCCTTCAACAGGTGAAATTGTTTTCCTTAAAACAGGTAAGGTATCAGTTAAGGTTTATCCTAACGCTGATGATATTGTTGCAAATCTTATGAGTTATATTAATGACCTTGCAGCTCTTGGCAATGAAGTTGATACATCTGATATCGCTGATGTTTTAGTTAAAGTTCTCGGTCTTAATGTTTCAACTAACACAGTTAAGTTTGCTATTGATATTCTCGCTGCAGTAGCAGGTGCAGGTACAAACACTGCCGACATGATTACACAGGCAACAAAATATGTTGCAAACTGGATTCTTGAAGCATCAATCAACGATAAAATAACATTCAACATTGTAGACTCTCTTGAAATCAAGAGTTTTTCAATCGGTGGTAACCTTGAAGTAAAAGAAGGTAAAACATCGCAGCTTTATATTACTGATGTTGTACCTGCGGGTGCTAACTCAACTAATGTTGTTTGGTCTGTAGCTGATGAATCAGTCGCTTATGTTGATAAATACGGTATTCTTATCGGTCGTGATGCGGGTGGTATTTGGGATATACATAAAAAGACAACAACTGTTACTGCTACAGTAGATGGTATTTCATCATCTGCAGAGGTGACGGTAACAGGTGATCTTATTACTCAACCTGTTGATATTAAAATCATCGGTCCTTCAGTTGTAGACCTTGGAACAGTTGCACAGTATACTGCTGAAGTTTATCCCGACCGTTCAAATGCTACAATCAAATGGGGTCTTGTCAACAGCGAAGGTAAGGTTGTATTTGCTAAAGATAATGCTCCTGCAACTAACGATTTCGCTTCAATTGACGTTGATGGTAATTTGACAACAATTAACGGTGGTATGATTGAAGTTGTTGCCAAAGCAGGTGCACTTGCAACTTGTCAGAGAAGTTATAGTGTATATATTGGTACACTTGCTCAGGGAATTGATATTGACCAGGGCGATTATCTTGCAATTAAGGTTCCCGGAACTAAAACATACAACAGCATGAATACTCAGCTTACTGTTACTTTTAATCCTCCTGATGCATCTAATCAGAATGTTAGATGGTCTGTTCTTGAAGGAAGTAACATAGAAGTTTCTCCCTCAGGTGTTGTTAAACCTTCAAAAAACAGAGCTGCATGGGGTGTAATTGAAGCAAGATCATTTGATGGTGATTATACTGATACTATTACTGTTTCTTTTGCAAACTATCCTGTAACAGGTGTTTCTGTTTCTCCCTCAGCAGCTGATCTTATTGTAGGCAACACAGTTGATTTAACAGAAACTGTTGAACCTCTCGGCTCAGGTGCTGAAGGTGCTAAAATCGGCGATGCAAGTATTAAAGCCATTCGTTGGACTTCAACTGATGAAACGGTTGCTGTAGTTGATGGTAACGGTGTTGTTACAGCTGTGGATTCAGGTACTTGTGAAATTGTTGCAACAACTCGTGATGGTGGATTTGAAGCAAGAACTGCTATTACAGTTCGTCCCGATAAAACAAGACTTGATTATGCAATTAAACTTTTTGAATCAGGCAAAGTAACTGCTGAAAACTGTGCTCCTGATGATTGGGCAGCACTTGAAGCAGCATATAATCTTGCACTTGAAATTCAGAGTATGGAATTTGCTTATCAGTATTCATGTGATACAGCAGCACAGAATATTATTACCTTGTATGATAAAGTTGGTGCTTATGTTCCTCTTTATGGTGTAGATGTTCTTCTTAATGGTGAAAGTGCTTCGGAATATCACTCAGTAAAGGTAGATACATCTAAAAGATATCAGACCTATTCAGTAGATTTTGATGGTGCGTTTATCCCTGAAAACGCAATGTATGCTTCAGTTGAATGGACTTCAAGCAATTCAAGCATATCAGTTGACCAGAACGGTGTCTGTAGACCTGTAAAGAACGAAGCTTGTTGGTCAGAGATTAAATACACAGCTGTTGACTATATGGGTAATGTTGTTTCAGATTCAGTTATTGTTTCTTTTGCAAACACTCCTGTAACAGGCGTTTCACTCGATAAGTATGAAATTTACGATGCACTTGTTTATAATACAGGTAAGCTTACAGCTACAGTTGAACCGAAAGGTACTATTGGTATTGGTGATGCAAGCATCAAAGACGTTATTTGGGAATCAACCAATCCTGATGTTGTAACTGTTGATCAGAGTGGTAATCTTTCATTTAAAGCCACCGGTACTGCCGTTATTACAGTTATGACTGTTGACGGTGGTTACACAGCAGCATGTTTTGTCAGAGTTTCTGTAAACAAGTCTGCTCTTATTAAGACAATTGCAGATATGGATGCATATAATCTTGTTGAAGAAGAATATACAAATGCATCTTTCAGTGATTATAAAGCTGCTTATGATAATGCAGTATCAATTATAAACAATGCTGATGTTA
>JAZRNJ010000108.1:0-3386 GCA_045648125.1 Acutalibacteraceae bacterium | reverse complement strand
AGGTACCTTATTTTTGATGATAGTACCTGCAATGCCGTATGTACCCCACATTGTGTCGATTGCCTGATGCTGGATGTTAGAAGCTGAACCTTCTGCCTCGTAATCGTCTGCATAGAGAATACCTATACGGATATCGCCTGCTTCAACACCTGAGAGAGCGGGAGTGATTTCAGCGTCCTGAATCAGATCACATGAAGAAAGTGAAAGAACAATAAGTGCTGCCATCATGATTGAAATAAGTTTCTTGAATTTTTTCATAAGAGATTTACCTCCGTTACTTGGGCGAGAACCCACATAATAATAATAGTATATATTAATTTGCAAAATATTGCAATAGTATTTGTAAATTTTATTTATCGGTCAGAAGGGTGTTTTTAATATATTTTCGTATAAAGCACAATAAAAAATTTCAAAAATTAATAAATTTTAATAGAAATTTTGCAAAAACCTATTTACATCTTGAAATGTTTGTGGTAAAATCCCTATTGTAGAATAAGATAAGAGTGTAATTATCTGCATTTCAAGAGAAAGGTCTGCGTAGAATGAAAAAGACAAAAAGGCTTCTTGCTCTTCTCCTTTCTGTGGTAATGCTCCTCGGTATGTTCGTTGTTACAACATCTGCGGAGGATGCGGTTGTTGAAGAAGAAACAGTGGACGGAGTTGCAAATGTAACAATAAATACAAGTGCCGACACAGTAAAAGCCGGTGATATAATTACAGTAACACTTAATGTTGCTACTGATTATAATGCAGCTGCAATGCTTTGGCCGATTCTTTTTTCGGATTCATTTTTTGAATATGTGACAGATTCTCAAACCTATTCAAGTGCTTTGTTGGATCTCGGAGGTCGTTTGAGCCTTGCAGTAAACTCAACGGATTCGAAAAACTTCACTCCTGAATACACACCTGAAGATTACAAATGTGTACTTTTTCAGTGGACAGGTGCCATTTCTCAGGCCCCCGGTATTGTTTCATACAAAAATCCTGAGGGCGATGATATCTTTACTTTTAAACTTAAAGTAAAAGATGATGTCACAAAGGGCATGTCAGGTAAAATTGTTATTGGTAACGAAGAAACATTTTATAATATGGCAGTTAACCCGGATGTTGAAAACCCCACGCAAAATAATGGTGGCATTTACTACGGTGACATTACATTCAATTGCACAGGCGCAGAGGTTGAATTCCCTGTTCCTCGTCTTGAAGCTGTTGAAGGTACAAGCACTGTTGTTGATGAAGAAAATAAACTCATCAGAGGTCTTGATTTAAACGTAGTTGATGATATTGATGACTACGCAGAGTCAGTAGGTTGTGATGCTGTGGTTGTTCCTGCAATTGGTAACAGAATAGGAACAGGCACAACCGTTACACTTGTAGACGAAGGTGTGGAATACGGTACATATACAATTATTATTGCAGGTGACGTAAACGGTGACGGACTTGTGGATGCAATCGACACCATTTTGTTCGACCTTATTGAATCTGCTCAGGAAATTCCTTCAGATGCAGAAAAACTTGCAGCAGACCTTAACGGTGATAATCAGTTTGACGTAGCTGATATAGAAGCTCTTGACGCAAGCCTGATTTTTGAAGGCGAAATAGACCAGGCAAAAGGTATATACGTAAAAAATAGCTAAGTGGTGTTTTTCTCGCAAGAGAATTGAATATAAAGTATTATATTAAATACCAAATTTACCATTAGGAGGTAAAAAACAATGGCAAAAAAAGTTCTCAGTATTGCACTTGCGTTGCTTATGATTTTCAACGTATTTGCAGTCGCAGTATCTGCAGCAGAAGGTGATAAGGCAACTATCACTCTTGCAGCGGATAAAAATCCGGTACCCGGAGATACTATTGATGTTACAGTATCTCTCAAAACAACTTACCCCGTATTCGCTCTTCAGTTGATGATAGCATACGATAGTGCTTGTTATGAACTTGTTAGCGCAGAAGGTAAAGTTGCTTCCGGTGCTAAGTTTGCAAGTGTTACTGATTCAGCATCACTTATAGCAGCAGCAAAAGAAGAAAAAATTAGTGTAGATGCAAATCTCGGCCTTCTTAGACTCGGATACACTTGGTTACCCAGTGAAGGCGCAACAAACGCTGTAGCATTTAATAGTGACACAGCTATTGCAACACTTAAGTTTAAAGTTAAAGATGGTACAGAAGGTAAAAGTGGTGTAATCAAGGTTGCTCCCCAGTTTATCGTTCCCGGCACAATACCTTCATTCGATTCAAGACTTGCTACTTATGTAGGTAAAGGTACAACAACAATTGCTGATTCAATCGTAAATGGTCAGCTTTATGGTAACAACATTGAAGCTAATGAACTCGCACTTGTAATCGGTTCAGGAGAATGTAAACATCCAAATTTAAAAGTTTTCCCTGCAGTAGCTGCTACATGTACAAAAACAGGTCTTACAGAAGGTAAGAAATGTGAAGATTGTGACTTAGATGTTAAGCAGCAAACTGTTCCTGTAAAAGCACATACAGAAGTAGCTATTCCTGCAGTAGCTGCTACATGTTCAAAAACAGGTCTTACAGCAGGTAAGAAATGTTCAGTTTGTGGTACAGTTACAGTTAAGCAGAATCCAACTGCAAAACTTCCTCATACTAAAGCAACAAGAGAAGAAAACAGAGTTGAAGCACAGCCTGGTAAAGACGGTTCTTTCGATAAAGTAACTTATTGTACAGTATGTAAAGAAGTACTTGGCCGTGAAACAATCAAAATCCCTGCTCAGGCTCACACACCCGGTGCAGCTGTAAAAGAAAATATTAAAGATTCAACATGTAAAACAGAAGGTACTTACGATTTAGTAGTATATTGTACATGCTGTGCTTCCAAAGTGGAACTCAGCCGTACAACAGAAACGATTGCAAAGAAACCTCATACAGAAGTTGATGTTCCTGCAAAGGATGCTACATGTACAGCTACAGGTCTTACAGCAGGTAAGAAATGTTCAGTTTGTGGTGAAGTAACACTTAAACAGGAAACAGTTGCCAAACTTCCTCATACTGAAGAATCAGTTGTAACACCTCCCACATGTACAGATAAAGGTTACACAACATACACATGTTCAGTTTGTGGCAATGTAAGAGTAGACAATTATGTTAACGCTAACGGACACACAGAAGAAGTTCTTCCTGCAGTAGCTCCTGATTGTGAAAACACAGGTCTCGAAGAAGGTAAAAAATGTACAGTTTGTGGCATAGACACACTTCCTCAGAAAGAAGTACCTGCTCTTGGACATAAAGAAGCAACAAAAGAAGAAAACAGAGTTGAACCTACAGAAAAAGAAGACGGTTCTTACGACCTTGTAACTTACTGTACAGTATGTGAAAAAGAACTTGATCGTGAAACAATAGTTCTTCCTTCTTGGAGTAAT
>JAZRNJ010000107.1:0-2484 GCA_045648125.1 Acutalibacteraceae bacterium | reverse complement strand
CCACCATTGATAAGGCAACAGGCAGAGTAATTCACACAACTTACCGTACACCCCTCACACTCAATATCACCGTTTCAATGTTCGGCAAACATGATATTTCAGTCGGCTTCACATTTGAAAAAGATTACGATATTACATACTGATAAAGAAAACGCTGTAAGTTACGGAAACTTACAGCGTTTTTAAAGTCTGCGCTATTCAATTGTAAACAAATCATCAGGACTGCATTCTAAAATATGGCAGAGTTTTTCAATCGTTTCCAATTGAATGCCTGTCAGAGTGTTGTCGCAGAGTTTGTTCACGGTTTTGTAGGTGGTCTGCATTTCTTTGACCAACCAATAACGTGTTTTCTTTTTTTCATCGAGTATTGCCTGAATATTTGTCTTAATCATAACAATCACCAATAAAATTTTAACATTATTCACATTATTATATAATTCCCCAATCAGTAGTATACCAAAAGGTAGTGTACTTATTGTTGACTTTATGCGACTTTTTTAGTATAATACTGTTGTGGAAGGGAATTCTCTCTTGATAAACTTTTCACAGTTTTTGCTATGGCGAAAACGAAATCCCCTGCAGAGTCATTATGCCTGTAGGGGATTATTTTTTATCTGTTTTTGAGTTCGATATAGTTTCTCTTATCTGCAACACTCATATAAGCAGGACGGATGATTTTGCCGCCGTTGATAAGTTCTTCAATTCTGTGTGCAGACCAACCTGAAATTCTTGAAACTGCAAAAATAGGTGTATAAAGTTCACGAGGGAGACCAAGCATGTCATAAACAAAACCACTGTAAAAGTCAACATTTGCACTGACGCCCTTGTACATTTTTCTCTCTTTTGAAATGATTTCGGGAGCAATTCTTTCAACTGCAGAATAAAGCTTGTATTCCTTTGTCATACCTTTTTCTTCTGAAAGTTTTTCAACATATCCTTTGAAAACTTTTGCTCTCGGGTCTGAAACGGAGTAAATTGCATGGCCGATACCATAAACAAGACCTGCTTTGTCAAATGCTTCCTTATGAAGGATTTTTTCAACATAATTTCTTACTTCTTCTTCATCTTCCCAATCTCTTACGTTTTCCTTGATGTTATCGAACATCTGACAAACCTTGATGTTTGCACCACCATGCTTCGGTCCTTTGAGAGAACCTAACGCCGCTGCAATTGCAGAGTAAGTGTCTGTGCCGGATGAAGAAACAACATGAGTTGTAAAAGTTGAGTTGTTACCGCCACCGTGTTCAGCGTGAAGAACAAGTGCAAGGTCAAGAATTCTTGCTTCAAGTTCAGTATATTTACTGTCAATTCTCAACATGTGAAGAAGATTTTCTGCAGTTGAAAGTTCTTTCTTAGGTTCATGAATAAAGAATGAGCCTTTTTCGCAGATATAATATTCATAAGCCTGATAGCCGTAAACCGAAAGCAGGGGGAACATTGCAATTAATTGCAGACACTGACGTACAACATTGGGAATTGAAGTATCGTTTGCGTTTTTATCGTATGAATAAAGTGTAAGAACGCTACGTGCAAGGGAATTCATCATGTCTTCACTGGGAGCTTTCATGATAATATCTCTTACAAATGAATTGGGAAGTGAACGGTAACTTGCAAGAACATCGTTGAATTCCTTGAGTTCATTTTCTGTAGGCAGATTTCCGAAAAGAAGAAGGTAAGTAATCTCTTCAAAACCAAATCTTTTTTCACCTACAAAACCACCGACTAAATCAAAAATGTTGTAGCCTCTGTAGTAAAGCTCACCGTCGCAGGGGATTTCTTCTTCTCCCGACTGACGTTTTGAAATAATTTCAGAAATTTCAGTAAGTCCTGTGAGAACACCTTTACCGTTAAGGTCACGAAGGCCACGGTTTACCTTATGCTCAACATAAAGTGAGGGTTCAATTTTACATTCTGCTGAAACCTTATCTGTATATTTTAAGATTTCGGGAGTGATTTCCGAAAAGTTTCTTTTTGCTGAGTTCATAGTTTAATGCCTCCTGGGGATTGTGGAATTACATTTTACCATAAATCTGCCAACACTTCAACCTGTGTGCAAATTTGTTTACAATTTGAGAGTTTTTTGTTAACATTTCATTTTGAGAAAAATGTCGGATATATGCAAAAATTGGGTGATGCATCAAGCATCACCCAATTACTATTTTTTGATTAACTTGATTTTTATTCAGCTGTGTAGTTATCGAAGTAACCCTGGATAAATACGATGGGGGTACCTTTGTCACCTGAGCCTGAAGTAAGGTCGCAGAGTGAACCGATAAGGTCTGTGAGCTGTCTGGGAGTTGTACCTTCAGAAGCCATCTGACCAACAAGGTCACCGTCTTTTTCCTGAATTTTATTTTTGATTGCTTCTTTGAGTTCGTCACCACTGAGGTCTGCAAACTCGTTGTCAGCAAGATATTTGAGCTTTAATTCGTTGGGAGTTCCTTCAAGACCGCTTGTGTAAGCAGGTGAAACAACGGGGTCAGC
>JAZRNJ010000106.1:0-4481 GCA_045648125.1 Acutalibacteraceae bacterium | reverse complement strand
GGTGGCAGGCGTAGCCTGACGGGAGGATTGTTAAGAATTTCTGTATTTACAATCCCTCAGTCTTTTTGCTACGCAAAAGACAGCTCCCTTTACACAAGGGAGCCGAGGTTTACAATTAGTTTCAGAGTGATAAATTATAATTTATCTGTGTGTTTGGTTTACAGGCTCCCCTTGAAAACGCAAGGGGAGGTGGCATTTTCGTAAGAAAATGAGGTCTGGGATTTTTTGTTGAAAATTATAATTTAGTTTTGTTTTCAAAAAAATTAAAAATTTCAAAAAATTTTTTAAAAAAGTGTTGACAAACGTGAAATACTCTGCTATAATATCTTTCGTTGAGCGAGAGTGGCGGAATCGGCAGACGCGCACGTTTGAGGGGCGTGTGGTAATCCCGTACGGGTTCAAGTCCCGTCTCTCGCACCAGATAACCACTGAAACTTAGGTTTTGGTGGTTATTTTTTGTCGCACTGATTGAAGAAGCACCGTAGGGCGAGAGCAAGCCCTCTCCCTACGGTGTTGATTGGGAATAAATCGTAAACTATAATTCACCCTTTAACAGAACCACCTGTTACGCCACCTACATAGAATTTCTGTGTTGAAATGAAAAGTATTGCAATAGGAATTGAAACGATTACAGCACCTGCAGCAAACTGTGTGTAGTAATTATGGATAAATTCCTTTTCAAGCATTTTAAAAAGTCCCAATGCTACGGTGTAGTTTTCGTAATTATCACCCATGATGACTGATGCGAAAATATAGTCAATCCACGGTGCGGTAAATGCAGTGAGCAAAGTATAAATAATAATCGGTTTTGACATGGGCAGGGTTATCTTCAGGAAAATCCTGCCCCTTGTTGCACCGTCAAGCATTGCTGCTTCGTCAAGGGCACGTGGTACTGTGTCAAAGAAACCTTTTGCTACATAAAAGCCAAGTCCCGTACCTGCAGAATAAACTAAAATCAGAGCAAGTAGTGACTGCTCAATTGAGAATGCTTTCAGAACATAATAAACGGCAATCATAGACATAAATCCCGGGAACATTCCTAAGATAAGGGCGATGTTCATCAGGGGTTTTCTCATTTTAAAACGAAGTCTTGACATAGTGTAGGAAACGGATAAAACAAAAAAGGTGGAGATTATACATGTCACCACAGATACAAGAAGTGTGTTGAAAAACCACCTGGGAAAATCAAAAGTGGTGTTATCCGTAAATAAGTTTATATAGTTATGAATTGTATAACCTTGGGGCAGAAAATAAGGCGTGAAAGAACCCGTTTCTTCCCGAAAAGATGTGAGTATCACCCATAGAATGGGGAGAATCCATATAAGTGCAAGAGCAGAGAGAAAAACGTATACAAAAACATTTGTAATTTTCCTCTGAGTTGACATTTTTCTCATCCGAATTCCTCCTCGTTTTTGTAGGATGAAGTTCTTCTGTAAGCCATAAGTGAGAATACGGCTGAAATAATAAACACAAGTATACCGATTGTGGCAGCATAAGAATAGTCCTTGCTGTTTACAGTCAGTTTGTAAAGCCATGTTACCAGCAAATCAGTTTTACCTGCCTGATAGTAGTCAAGTGTTGCAGGACCGCCTCGGGTCAAGAAATAAATGATATTGAAGTTGTTGATGTTGCCTATAAACTGAGTTATAAGATAAGGCGCAGTCACAAAGAAAACGTAAGGCAGAGTAATTCTGAAATATTGGGTAACGGGAGTTGCACCGTCAATTTTTGCACTTTCATAAAGGTCTTCGGGAATGTTCATCAGGATACCCGTAGTAATAAGCATTGTGTAGGGAATACCTATCCACAGGTTTATCACAATAACGGAAATTCTTGCCAGAGTGGCGTTTGTCAGAAACGGTACATACTCGGAAATTATCCCTGCGTTTTCAAGAAGAACATTCAATGGACCGTCGTCATCAAGAATGTTTCTCATAACAAGCAGTGAAACAAACTGAGGAATTGCAATTGACAGAATGAAAATTGTTCTGTAAAATCCTTTTAGTTTTATTCCCTTTTTGTTGATAAGCATTGCAAGGAGCATACCGAGAATATAGTTTAAGGATGTGGCTAAAGTTGCCCAGATAAGTGTCCATGCGAGAACAGGGAAAAATGTTTTGCCCAGGGTACTGCCGGAGTAAAGCATGGCTCTGAAATTGTCAAGTCCTACCCATGTAAAAAGGTTTCCCGGAGGCTGATGATGTCGGTCAAAGTTTGTAAAGGCAATTAAAATCATGAAAACAAGGGGAAGTATTGTCAGTACAACCACACCTGTTACGGGCAGAAAAAGGAGAGTTTTGTGAAGAAATGAATCTCCGTATTCTGCAATTTCTTTTCTGAAAGATAAAGGCTTCTTCCCTTTTTTTATTTCCTGCTCAAGATAAAAACTCTCGGTACAGGCTGACTTGTAAAGAAAAAGAAAAGCAAGAGTAATGAAAATGGCAAAAACTCCGTAGAGGAGAATGAGCATGGAATTGTCACCTGCAACGAGAATATCAATACCTTTTTCTTCGTCAAAAATCCAACCCTGTTCAGTTGTGCCAAGATTTCGCAGTTTTCCTATTGCTGAAAAACCATAAGAAAACATGTAGATAAAAAAGGCAATCTGAACGCTGAGATAAATAATTCCCTTGACCCACTGACCTCTGAAAAAATGGGAAATTCCCATTACAAAAAATGATAATTTTGTAAGAAAACTTCCCTTTGTGAATGAATTAATAAACTGTTTCATTTTATCTTTTTTAAATTATTTGACCGTTGTACTTTCTGCTTCTTCTTTTTCGTTGTTGTTAGTTGATGCAAGGACAGCGTTTACAAAGGTATCAAGTTTCTGCTTTACGTTTTCTTTTGTTACTGAGCCGTCAATGAGTCCTGTGCCGAATGCCTCTGCAGGAGTCCAGAAGTTTGAAACCTGGTCAATTGAAGTCTGTAAAATTGAATGCATTGACTGTGCAGTGAGTGCTCCTACAACTTCGTTTGAAGCGAGGAAATTTTTATCTCCTGAAAGTTCCATGTGTGTAGGAGCATAACTTCTGTCAGTAAATCTTGCTTCCTGAGCTTTTCTGTCTGTGAGGAAGTTTGCCAGCATGTGTGCTTCCTCAGGGTATTTTGTCTGTGCATTTACTCCGTAGAGTTTGAAGTTTGCCATGGAAACCATGTCTCTGTCTTCACCGTTCAGATTAATTGTGGGAAGTTTAGCAACACCGAAATCGTCACCGAGACTGTTTTTAATATCTTCCGCATTCCATGTTCCTGATACGGCAGAGCCCAGAGTTCTTGCTTTGAAACCTGCTTTGATTTTTGCATCGTCAAGACTTGCAAATTTTTTGTTGTTAACAAGGTCAATCATATAGTTTGCAGCCATAACACCTTTTTCGGAGTTGAAGTCGCATTTTGTTGCATCTGTTCCGTTTTCACCGAAAAGTGTACATCCTGCAGTGAAGAAGAATGAAGATGAGTACCAGCCGTCATCAATTTTCATTGCAAAGTTTGTAACTTTGTCGCCTGTATTTTTAGCAAGAATTGATTCAAGGGATTTTACTTCTCCCTCTGAGAAAATTGACTTGTCATAGTAGAGGAAAAATGTGTCTGACGAAGCGGGATAAGCGTAAATTTCTCCGTCAACCGTTGCTGCACGAACGGATGAATCGTTGTTTCTTGTTTTGATTTTCGCATCTGTAACTCTGTAAAGAGCACCTGCTTTTTTCAGTGTGGCAATCTGGTCACTTGCAAAAGAGAAAACGTCGGCTGCAGCTGAAACGTCTTTGAGGATTTCTGTTGCTGCATCATCTTCACCTACATAACTGACAGAAATATTCCATTCCTTTTCGGGGTGGTCTTTTTTGAATTCGTCAATAAGCTTTGTCAGCATTTCCTTGTCGTCCTGTGCACCCCACAGTCGGAGTGTTACAGTCTTTTTCTGGTCAACCTGACCGTTGTTGTTTTCTGATACGTTGTTTCCGCCCATACATGCTGCAAAAGTAAGTGCAATAATAATTACGGAAACTGTCAGTGCAATAAATTTTTTCATAGAAATCTTCCTTTCTTATATTCTGTACTCTGTTTCAGTGTCGAAAAAAAGTGCTTTTTTCATATCAAAAGATATTTTTACTTTGTCACCTTTTTCTCCCGAAAACAGTGTAGGATATTTACTGATGATATTATCTTTTCCTATTTTTATGTGTATATACGAGCAGTCACCTACAAGTTCGGAAATTTCGATTGTTCCGTAAAGTGAGTTTTTGCTTTCATCTGTAAGGAAAGTGTTTTCGGGGCGTATTCCGAAAATCACTTGAGAATTAATATAATTTTCAAGGCTTGTTTTCTGTAAAATTTCTTTTGGAACATCAACAAAACTTTCGTTAATTTTAAGTCTGATTTTACTTTTGTCACCTACAACTTCTGCGTTGATAAAATTCATCTGAGGTGAGCCGATAAATCCTGCAACGAAAGTGTTTACTGGGTTGTTATAAAGTTCAACA